>JAYSOC010000554.1:0-7066 GCA_043723285.1 Ferruginibacter sp.
TCCAGCTGGTATTGTTAGTTCTTTATAACCTGCTTCTATGTAATGTTGCGAATATTCAAATCTATCTGACTGTAATTGATGTTGCAATCTTCCTGCTGAAAAAGCACCATCACTTCCGAAGAGGAGTTCAAAGTTGAAGGTTGAAGGTTCATGAGTTAGAGTATTCTCGAAAGTTATTTTATTTTCTTTCCAATTAATATTTTCACATTTTTCACTAAAGAAAATTTCTACACCGTTTTCCTCCGCTAGAGTCATCAGCATTTTATTTAATTCCCCTCTCGATACAGAATTTATAAACTGCCCTTCGTTCCCATACGCTTGTTGGGCGTCGCTTCCATCTGTATTGTGTATGAAGCGGCCGTGCATAGGAATAGCAATTTTTTTTACATCTTCCATTATGCCTATTTCTTCTAATGCTTTAATTCCTCTATCGCTCAATGCCAAATTTATAGAGCGACCTGCAACAACTTTTTCTTTGCGCATATCACTCCGGCGTTCGTATATTTTTACGTTGTAGCCTCTTTTTACTAAATAGATTGAAAGCAATGAACCAACTAAACCGGCACCAATTATTGTAATTTCTTTTTTCATATTTAATCTGTTTGTTGTTTGGAATTTAATTCTAGTTGTTTGGTGTTTGTCGTTTGTTGTTATTTTGTTTGGTGTTGGGCTTGCATTTTTATTGGAGTTCTATTTATTTTAGGCTGTAACACCAAACACCAAACAACAAACAGTTCTTCAAACAATTAAGAACAAAACTTTTTTAAAACCTCCCCAAACCTAAACACATCCTCAAAACTATTATACAAAGGCACAGGTGCAACACGTATCACATTTGGTTCTCTCCAATCTGCTATTACACCATTTTGTTTTAAAGCCTCAAAAACTTCTTTTCCTTTTTCTAACATTAAAATACTTACTTGACAGCCCTTATTATTTTTTGGCGTTATTATTTCAATTATTTTTTTATCAAGCGATTCATTTATTTCATCTAAAATAAATAATAAATAATCGCTGAGCATTTTTGCTTTGGGCAATAAATTTTCCATGCCTGCATCTTCAAAAATATCTAGCGATGCCTTGTGTGCTGCCATGCTAAGCACTGGTGCATTGCTTAATTGCCAACCTTCTGCAGTTTTTATTGGGTCAAAACCCTTCTCCATTTTAAAACGGTTTACTTTATCATGTCCCCACCAGCCTGCTAGTCTTTGCAAAGATTTATTGGCGATATGTTTTTGATTAATAAATGCACCTGCCACGCCGCCTGGACCACTGTTTAAATATTTATAACTACACCAGCATGCAAAGTCGACATTCCAATCATGCATTTTTAATTCAACATTGCCTACTGCATGTGCCAAGTCAAAGCCGCAATATGCACCTACTTCATGTGCAGCTTTTGTAATATTTTCCATTTCAAAAACCTGGCCACTGTAATAATTTACACCACCAAATAAAACTAATGCTACAGCACTGCCATGCTCTTTTATTGATGCTAGAATATCTTCTGTTCTTATATGATGTTCGCCATCTTTTGGGTGTATTTCAATAATAGCATCATCCACATTAAAACCATGTAACTTCACTTGCGATTCCATGGCATACTGATCAGAAGGGAATGCTTTTGCTTCGCAAATAATTTTATAGCGTTCTTTTGATGGGCGATAAAAACTCGTCATCAACAAATGCAAATTTACTGTTAACTGATTCATCACCACAATTTCATCTGGCAATGCACCAATAATTTTTGATAGTTGTTTTGGAAAAATTTCATGATAACTCAACCATGGATTTGCTGCGTGAAAATGCCCCTCCACACCAAAGTTTGCCCAGTCTTCCAGTTCATTCATTACATAATCCTGTGTGGTTTTTGGTTGCAAGCCAAGGGAGTTTCCTGTAAAATAAATAGATTCTTTTCCATTAATTACAGGAATATAAAATTGCTCTCTAAAGTTTTTTAAAGGGTCGTTTCTATCAAGTTCTTTTGCGAAGATTATGTTGTTTTCGAAAGTCATTTTTAATTGTATGTTTGGGGTTTGTTGTTTGTTGTTATTCTGTTTGGTGTTGGGTTTGCAATTTTGTTTGGAGTTCAATTTATTTTAGGCTTAACACCAAACCACAAACACCAAACATTTTTTTCAAACACCAAACAATTTTATATAGTCGCTATCACCTTTAACTCAATAGCAATAGGCGTTGGCAAACTTTTTACTTCTACTGTTGTTCTACATGCTTGTACCTCCGTAAAATATTCTCCATAAATTTTATTATAAATTGGAAAGTCCTTTTTCATGTTTGTTAAGAAAACGGTTACATCTATAATTTTATCCCAATTACTTCCACTTGCTTCTAATACTGCTTTTACGTTTGCAAAACATTGATGTGTTTCTGCTTCAATATCGTATTTCAAAATATTTCCGTCTTTATCTAATTCTAATCCTGGAATGGAATTGTCTTTTGGTGACCTACTTCCAATTCCGGATAGAAATAAAAGCTCTCCAACTTTTCTTGCGTGAGGATATGCTCCCAAAGGTTTGGCTGCGCCTTCAGTAATTATCGTTTCTCGTTTCTCGTTTCTCGTTGTTTTCGTTTCTCGTTGTTCAGTTATAGAAACTCTATTTTGGAATTTTGGGCCTTTAATTATTGAACTATTTAAATATTTTATAAAAGCCCCAATTTTTTTTCCTGTTTTGTCCGACAATTCAAATAACTCATCGAAAGTTTCTTTACTAAAATACTTCCTATCAAAACATCTTATTAGTTGTGATTGAAGTTCAGTTGCAGATGCTCTTGATATTGCGAGGAATTGAATAAATTCTAATCTCCCACCTCTCCCAAAACCTTCAGCGATATTATCAGGCACAGAGCCGCAGCATCTATTCATCTGGTCTTTTAATGCAAAATCCTTACTTAAGGGCTCTTTTTTTATTTCTAAAAATATTTTGTTTTGCAATTCATTTCCTAATTGCCAAATCTCTAAATCAGTAAATTTATTTATTGTTGCCATTTTAAAACAATATTTTTATCAAAATTAAAAACGGTAATTTTCAAGAGCTCAACGAGAAACGAATAACGAGAAACGGTTAAACGAGAAACGATAAAACGAGAAACGATTAAAATTCAACACACACATTCTTCATCTCCGTAAAAAATTTCAATGCTTCCCAACCACCTTCTCTTCCCACACCACTATTTTTCACACCGCCAAAACCAGTTCTTAAATCTCGTAGCAACCAACAATTTACCCAAACAATTCCACTCTCTATTTTTGCAGCCATTCTATTTGCTCTGCTTATGTCTTGTGTCCATAAAGTGGCGGCTAGCCCATATTGTGTAGCATTGGCCAATTGTAAAGCTTCTTCTTCGGTATCAAAAGGCTGGATGGTAATTACGGGCCCAAAAATTTCTTCTTGGTTTGTTTTGCATTGCTGATTTAATCCTTCAATAATTGTTGGTTCAAAAAAATATCCATGCTCACATCTACCTTCCAATTTTACCACATTTCCACCAATTAATATTTTACCACCTTCTTCTTTTGCAATGTCAATGCAGTTTATAATTTTCTCAAAATGTACTTTACTTACAATTGCTCCTTGTTTTGATGTCTCGAGTAATGGATCTCCTACACGTAGATATTTTACTCTTTCAATAAAGCTTTGTTTAAATTTTTCGTAAACTGTTCTTTCTATTAAAACCCTGCTGCCGCACAAACAAATTTGTCCTTGGTTACCAAATGATGAACGGATGGTTTCAGTTAACATCTTTTCCCAATCGCAATCTGCAAAAATGATATTTGGATTTTTCCCTCCTAGCTCTAATGATAATTTTTTAAACATTGGCGCAGCAATACTTGCAATTTGCTCACCTGCTCTTGTACTACCTGTAAATGATATGGCTTTAATACTCGGATGTTTTACAATAGCTTCACCGCAATTTTTTCCATCGCCATGCACAATATTTAAAACACCATCTGGCAAGCCAGCTGCTGCACAAATTTTTGCTAAAAGAAAAGCAGTTACTGGTGTTACTTCACTCGGTTTTGCAATCACACAATTGCCTGCAGCCAAGGCGGGTGCTATCTTCCAAGTAAATAAATACAAAGGTAAATTCCAAGGAGAAATACACCCCACAATACCAATTGGTTTGCGCAAAGTATAGTTGATGGCTTTATCTTCCATAGCATGCGCTTCGGTAGCAAAGTGCATAATGCTTGTAGCAAAAAATCTGAAATTTGCAGATGCTCTGGGTATATCAACTTGCTTGGCTAGCCATAAAGGTTTGCCATTGTCATTGCTTTCTGCGAGTGCCAATGCATCCATATTTTCATCAATGAGCTCCGCAATTTTATTTAAAATTTTAAATTTATTTTCTGCACTGGTTATGCTCCATTCAGGGAAAGCTTTTTGCGCAGCCATTACAGCAACGTCAATATCTTTTTCATTGCTGTTAGGTATTTGCCCCACTATTTCTGCAGTAGCTGGATTAATGTTATCCAAAAATTTACCACTCAGTGGACCAATAAAATTTCCGCCAATAAAATTTTCTAAATGATATGGAATTTCTAAATTCATAATTATTTTTTTATAATGAACCAGTTCTGCCACCATCTACTGGAATACTTACACCATTAACATACGATGCTGCAGGCGACGCTAAGAATGCGGCCACTGCTGCTATTTCACTTGCTTCTGCAAATCTGCGCATAGGTATTTCTTGTTGCATTTCTTTTTCTATTTCTACAGGTTCTTTTTCTTTTTTAGTAGCATTTATTTTAATAATATTTTGTAATCGAACAGTATTGGTAGCACCTGGCAATACATTATTTACGGTAATATTAAATTGTCCCAATTCATTTGCCATTGTTTTAGCCCACGAAGCTACTGCTCCACGAATGGTATTAGATACTCCTAAATTATTTAATGGGATTTTTACTGATGTAGAAATAATATTGATGATGCGACCATAACCTTCTTTCTTCATGGATGGTACAACTGCCTTCGTTAAAATATGATTACAAATTAAATGTTGGTTAAAAGTATTTATAAAATCTTCTTCCTTGGCATCAATAATTGCACCTCCTGCTGGACCACCTGTATTGTTTATTAAAATATGAACAGTATTTTCTTTCATAAAATCCTCAATAATTGATTTTACATTATTGGAATTACTAAAATCTGCAATTAAATAAGAATGCTGTTGACTGTTTTCTTTTGGCAACAATTTTATTGCATCAATTAATGTAGTTTCATTTCTTGCTATTAGAATGCAGTTGGCGCCAAGTTGTGCCAATTCTATAGCTACAGCCAAGCCAATACCTTGTGTGCTACCGCAAATAATGGCCGTTTTATTTTCTAGAGAAAGATTCATGTATTGTCGTAATTTGAATGTCAAACTTAATCAAAAAGTTGTACTTTTCAGTTCTAATATTTTTAATGAATTTCATTAATCTTTATTATTGAATTTAAAACTTAACATATGGCCGTTTTAGCACCTTTTAATCTAAAAAATTGGATTACAGAAAACAGAGATTTATTAAAGCCACCTGTTGGTAATAAATGCATTTATGTAAATGCCGAAAATTTTATTGTGATGATTGTTGGTGGACCCAATGCACGAAAAGATTATCATTACAATGAAAGTGAAGACTTGTATTATCAACTAGAGGGAGATATTGTTTTAAAAATTATAGATGATGGTGTACCAAAAGACATTCCTATAAATGAAGGGGATATGTTTTTATTGCCCCCTAAAACACCACATTCGCCACAAAGAGGACCCAATACTGTTGGCTTAGTTATAGAAAAAGTAAGAGAAACAGAAGAAGATGGATTTTTGTGGTATTGCGAAAATTGTGGAAATAAATTGTATGAAGAGTTTAAAGTAATAAATGATATTGTAACACAACTACCGCCAGTAATGGAAGGTTTTTATAGCGATGAACATAAAAGGACTTGTAGTAAATGTAGCCACTTAATGATGCCTCCTATTAAGAAAGGATAGGTTTTATTTCTTTGTTTGTTTGTGGTTTTTGTAAAACTGTTTGGTGTTTGTTGTTTGGTGTTTTTTCAGTTCAAAGGTTATTATCTATTCATAAGATTTCATTTTTTATAAATTAATATTAGCTTTCTGAAAACTCATGAAATTTAATTGTACACAGACTCCATAACACCAAACAAATAACACCAAACACCAAACACCAAACTCCAAACAAACAATAAAGGAATACTGAAAAAAAAAATTATGAAGATTGACATTCACACCCACATAATGCCTAATAAGATGCCCAACTGGGTACAAAAATTTGGCTATGGAGAATTTATACATCTCGAACATCGCAATTGCAAAGCCTGTATGATGAAGGGCGATAAACTTTTTAGAGAAGTGGAAGATAATTGTTTTGATGCTAGCGTGCGGATGAAAGAAATGGATGAAACAGAAGTAAGCATGCAAGTGTTATCTACCATCCCAGTGTTGTTTAATTATTGGGCAAAAGCAAAAGATGGATTAGAAACATCTCGTTTTTTTAATGACCATATAGCAGATACTGTAGCAAAAAATGATAAACGATTTTTAGGAATAGGCACCGTGCCTTTGCAAGATATTGATTTCGCTATTCAAGAAATGGAGCGTTGTGTTTCTGAATTAAAAATGCGAGGGTTGCAAATTGGTAGTAATATAAATGGCGAAAATTTAGGTGAAGCAAAGTTCTTTCCATTTTATAAACGTGCAGAAGAATTGGGTTGCGCATTATTTGTACATCCATGGGAAATGATGGGCGAAACACAGATGCAAAAATATTGGCTACCATGGTTGGTGGGCATGCCTGCGGAAACGAGTCGTGCTATTTGCTCTATGATTTTTGGTGGTGTGTTACAAACTTTTCCAAAACTACGAGTAGCTTTTGCACATGGTGGTGGTAGCTTTCCATTAACCATTGGTAGAATAGAACATGGCTATAATGTACGCCCCGACTTGGTTGCAATAGATAACCCTGTAAACCCACGAGATTATATTGGTAAATTTTGGATAGATAGTTTGGTGCACGATACCAAAGCCATGAACTTTA
>JAYSOC010000555.1:0-7062 GCA_043723285.1 Ferruginibacter sp.
CATGGACAGTTTAGAAAAAGCTGATCCTAAAGCGGCTGAGCAAATGAAACAACAAATGATGCAACAGCAAATGCAACAAATGCAACAACAAAGAGGTGGTGGGCAACAAGGCCAAAGATAAAGTTGAATAAAATTTTTAAAAGCAGTTCTAAATTAGAGCTGCTTTTTTTATGTAGTTTTTTAAATAAGCATAAAAAAATTACGATTAAATTCTTGTAACATAAACGTGATAAGAAGGTGTGGCTAATAAATCCATTTAGCGTAAATTTGCGAATCTTATAAATAGATTATAAACATGTAATATGAGATATTGTATAATTGCTTTGGTAGCATTTTTTTTTACTTCTTGCGAAAAAGATGTAGACTTAAATTTAAAATCTGCCGAGCCAGTATTGGTGGTAGATGGGCAAATAGAGGATGGACAGCCCCCAATTGTAGTGCTTACTAAAAGTTTGGGTTTTTTTAGCAATATAAATGCACAATTATTGGCCAATGCTTTTGTGCACAATGCTGATGTATATGTGAGCAATGGTACGGTTACGCATAAGCTTCGTGAATATCCTTTGCAACTGTCTCCCGGACTAACCGCTTATTTTTACAGCAATGATTTATTAAACCCCGCAACTATGTTTACGGGGCAACTCAACAAAGGTTATACTTTAAAAATTGTATCTGAAGGGCAAGAATATACTTCCAATACATTTATACCAAACAATGATTTAAAACTAGATTCTATTTGGGTAAAACCAGTGCCATTTAGTGATGATACACTTAAAAGAAATTTATATTTTAGAGCAACAGATCCTGTAGGATTAGGAAACAGCGGTAGATATTTTACACAAAAAAATAGTGAGCAATATTTCCCTGGCGAAAATTCTGTTTTTGATGATCAAGTAATAGATGGTACAAGTTTTAATTCTCAAATACCACAAGGTATAGATAGGAATAATAGAAAAACTGGCGATGATAATTTATTTATAAAAGGAGATACCATTACCCTAAAATGGTGCAACATCAACAGAGCAACATATAATTTTTGGAATACTTGGGAGTTTGCTTTTCAAAGTATTGGCAATCCTTTTGCGCAGCCAAATAAAGTATTGGGCAATATTTCTAATGGGGCGTTGGGAGCATTTTGTGGGTATGCCGTAAAAATAAAAACACTAATAGCAAATTAAATTTATAATAGTTTAGCATAAATAGAATCAGCAATATGGAAAATAAAGTAACAGAAAAAGTAAGTTGTTTAATAATAGGATCGGGACCTGCTGGATATACTGCCGCTATTTATGCAGCACGTGCAAACATGAAACCCTTACTATACCAAGGCATACAGCCTGGTGGTCAATTAACGATTACAACAGAAGTAGAAAATTATCCTGGCTATCCCGATGGCATACAAGGCCCCGAAATGATGGAACATTTTGAAAAGCAAGCCAAGCGTATGGGTACAGATATTCGTTATGGTCTTGCTACAAAAGTAGATTTTTCTACCAGGCCATTGCGTGTAGAAATTGATGAAGAAAAATGGATAGAAGCAGATGCAGTAATAATAAGTACAGGTGCTGCCGCAAAATGGTTGGGCATAGAAAGCGAGCAAAGGCTTAACGGATATGGTGTGAGTGCATGTGCGGTTTGCGATGGTTTTTTCTTTAAAGGAAAAGAAGCAGCCATTGTAGGCGCAGGCGATACTGCTGCGGAAGAAGCTTTGTATTTATCAAAAATATGTAGCACCGTACATATGATTGTGCGCAAAGGTGAAATGCGTGCTAGCAAAATAATGCAAGAAAGAGTACTAGCTACTGCAAACATAAAAATGTATTGGCATAGCGAAACAGATGAAATTTTGGGCGATAAAAAAGTAGAAGCTGTAAGGATAATAAACAACGAAACAAAAGAAAAAACAGAGATACCTGTAAGTGCCTTTTTTGTAGCCATTGGTCATAAACCCAACAGCGATATTTTTAAAGGCTATTTAGATATGGATGATGCAGGATATTTACAAACCACACCTGGCACTTCTAAAACAAATATAGAAGGCGTATTTGCCTCTGGCGATGTGCAAGATAAAATTTACAGACAAGCTGTAACCGCAGCTGGTAGTGGCTGTATGGCTGCACTAGATGCAGAGCGTTACCTCAGCGAAAAAGGGTTACACTAATGTTTACAGTACATCTTAATAAACTAAAATTCTTTGCACATCATGGCGTGCATGACGAAGAAGGCATAATTGGAACAGATTTTGAAGTATCTGTTTCAATAAATTTTAATGCGCCTGAAAAAATAATTGCATTGAATGATACTATAAATTATGTGAGCGTTTTTAATATTGTAAAAAATAGATTTGCCATACCTGAGCGTTTGTTAGAAACCTTGGCACAACATATTGCTGTTGATATTTACGACTTGGATAATCGGATTACAACAATTAACATTTCTATTGATAAAATAAATCCTCCCATAAGTAACTTTACCGGAAGTGTAGGTGTTACTTATTCAAAATCGTATAAATAATGAAGTTTCTTTCTTTATTTTTATTTTCCATTCATATTAGTATAAACAGTTTTTCGCAAGATATAAATGCGATAATAAAAGAAGCAGATAGATTAGAAATTGTACCTGATGAAAAAGCAGCTTTTGTAAAATTTAAAGAAGCGCTAAAAATTCAACCAAACAATCTGCATGCCCTTGTAAAATGTGCTGAACTTTGCAGCAGTATTGGTAACAGAGAAACCAATACAAAAACCCGTGATGATTATTTTAAAGTATCACTTATTTATGCAAAAACGGCCTACAAATTATATCCTGAAAGTGATGCTGCAAATGTAGCCATGTCCATTGCTGTAGGCAGAATTGCATTGTTAAAAAGTGGTAAAGAAAAAATAGCTTCTGTAAAAGAATTAAAAGCATATGTGGACAAAGCCATCGCCATAAATCCAAATAATTTTAGG
Organism: Ferruginibacter sp.; assembly: GCA_043723285.1. Lineage (GTDB taxonomy): Bacteria > Bacteroidota > Bacteroidia > Chitinophagales > Chitinophagaceae > Ferruginibacter. Next base: position 2,952 of record JAYSOC010000555.1, read on the forward strand.
GCATGGCATATTTTGGGTAAGTGGCATTACGAATTAAGCAACCTAAATGGTTTTGAACGAACTGCTGCAAAAATAATATATGGAACTTTACCAGCATCATCGCTGGCTAGTTCTATTGCTTGCTACGAAAAAGCAAAAGCATTAACCAACAATTTTGCCTTAAATTATTTAGAGCTTGCCAAAGCATATAAACGTAATGGCGAAAAAGCCAAAGCCATTGCTCAATTAAATTACTTACTTACACTACCCAATAAAGTGCAAGACGATGAAAAAATAAAGGGCGAGGCGAGGGGGTTGTTGAAGAAGTGGGGATGAGGTTTTCAAAAAAATATTTAGCTTTTTTTACAACGACCATTTCACTGCCAAATTAAAAACCCTTCCATCTATTGGCGCCCAAAGTGTTTTAAATTCTGGAGCAGAAATACTTCCTGTGTATAGTGCTTCTTTTTTACTTTGTCTATAATCTAAAATATTTTCGCAGTTTAAAACTGCTGTAAAATGTTTGGCAAATTTCTTTTCTATCAAGCCTGCCATAAATAAATAACTTGGTGTTTTTGTACCATCATCTCTGTATTGAAAACCATTATAAGATGCCTCAATACCTGCTCTCCATCCACCATCTATTTCTTGCATAGCTGTTAATGCAGCTCTTGTTTGTGGCGTGTATGGTACAAAACTATTTACGGTTAAATAATTTCTATTAGCAATCGTATAAGTTACGCCTGCATACAATTCCAACTCATCTAATTTTAATTGTATGTACGTATCAAACCCTTTGGTGGTAATGCTTTTGGAGGCATTTGAAAAGTATATTTCGTTAAAACTATTTTCGGCACTTATAATTGGGTTAGTAATATTGGTTAGAAAAAATGCGTGGTTTACAAATATTTCATTCTTATCCCATGTATATTTATAATTAATTTCGGCATTGTAGCCAATAGATTTTTCTGCTGTTACATTATTGCCGATAGGTAATATGGATTGTACAGGTACATCTGCTATTTGGCTATTAAAAGCATTTGGTATTTTATAACCAAAACCTATACCAGCTCTTGTACCCCAGTGTTTATTAAAATGATGTATAAACGCTATCCTTGGCAAAAATGCATTGCCATAATTTTTTGTAATGTCATTTCTAACACCTGCTTCTAATACTGTTTGCTCATTCAGCTTAATGGTATTTTGTACAAACAAACCAAATGTGCTATTGCTAAAATTGTTGATGGGAATGTATTGCGATGGCTTTTTTACAAATTGTTCGCTAATAAAATTTATACCTGCTACAATATTATTTATTTTGTAAGGAATTAAAATAGATGCTTCGCTAAAGAAATTATTTTGTTGCCCTTTAAATTGATGAACGTTTGTTATAATTTCTCTATTAAAACTACTGTAACTTGTTTTTATTTCTAATTTATAATTGTGGGCTAGGGTAGAAGTAAGTACAGCATCTGTTGTACTCCTTACTAAATTATTTTTTTCAAAAAACTGTGTTCCACCCAATAAAATTTCATTGTGTATGTAATGTATATCACCACCAATGCACTTTTCAATAGATGTATTGTTACCTATAGCAACGGTAGTGTTTTTTGTAAGGTAAAAAAACAATTTTGGATGAAAGTTAATAGAAGTGTTTTTAGCAACATCACTTAAGCCATCTTTATTTACATCTACCGCTGCTTGATTGGTATAACCTCCAAAAAACGTATAGCCTACATTTTTATATTTTTTTGCCAAATACACATTTACATTTTTTTCGTTTAGTGTACTTGCATTTATAATAACTACTACATCTTGTTTTGCATTTGGTTTGCGGCTAATAATATTTATCAAACCCCCAATAGCGCCACCACCATACAATGTCGAAGCAGAGCCTTTAATGAGCTCTACTTGTTTTAAATCTAATGGTGGAATACTAAGCGCACCAAGCCCGCCACTAAAGCCTTCAAATAAAGGCATACCATCTTTTAATATTTGTGTGTATTGCCCACTCAGCCCTTGTATGCGCACATTGCTGTTGCCATTTGTAGCAGAGGTTTGTTGTATTTGCACACCACTTACATCACCAATTATACCAGCTAAGTTTGCAGGTTTTATCGTGCTTTCTTCATCCATTTCTTCTCTGCCAAGTACTTCTACTTTTAGCGGAGAGTTTTCTATGCGTTGGTTATTTCTTGTAGAAGATACTACCGTTACTTCATCTAACTTGCTATCGTTTTTTTGCATTTCAACAGTTATCCAACCTATTTTAACTTTTGCATTTATGGTTTGTGTTTCGTAACCAACTATACTAAAAATAAAATCATTTTCTATACTGATGATGCGAATGATATTTCCTTCTTCATTTGTTTTTCCTATTAATTCTCCATTTGTTTCTACAGATACATTTTGCAATGGCGCTCTCGTTTCTTTATCTATTACTTTAAAACGCACAGACGATTCTTGCGCAAAACTTGACAAACAAAATACACACATTAAAATATATAGAAAGAAAATCCTCATAGTTTTATTTTTTACGACCACTTTTCGCTATTTGCTTTTGCAAAATCTTGTTTATACTTTTCAGGAATATTGCCAATATTCATACAGCCACTTTCCAGCGATGGAAATATTTCTTCAAATGTTTTTACTTCGTTCATAAATACCCTTCGATAAATATGGCTACGAGTTAGTTGTTTGTAATCGTCTATACCTGCAGCACCACATAGCTCTACAAAATTCTTCAACGTTTCTCCATGATAATTGGCTACTCGTTGTTTTTTATCTGCTACTACTAATCCATCCGAAAGACTTGCATCTTGCGTAGCAACACCCGTTGGGCATTTGTTTGTATTACACACAAGCGCTTGTATGCAACCAATGGCCATCATCATAGCACGTGCACTGTTACATGCATCTGCGCCTAGTGCCATTGCTCTTACCAAATGAAAACCACTTATCATTTTTCCGCTTGCAATAATTTTTATTTGATCTCTTACACCAAAGCCACAAAGCATATTATGTACAAATGCTAACCCATCCATTAATGGCGCACCTACATAATTGCTAAACTCTTGCGGCGCTGCACCAGTGCCACCTTCGCCACCATCTACTGTTATAAAATCTGGATAAATACTAAGTTCCATCATGGCTTTGCAAATGCCAATAAATTCACTTTTTTGTCCTATACACAATTTAAAACCAACTGGTTTTCCACCACTATTATCTCTCAATACTTTTATAAATTGTAACAATTCTTTTGGTGTACTAAATGCACTGTGGTATGGTGGAGAATAAACTGTAGTACCTGGTTCTACTAATCTTATAGCTGCTACTTCTGGCGTATTTTTTTTAGCTGGTAATATTCCACCATGCCCTGGCTTTGCACCTTGACTCAATTTTAATTCTATCATTTTTACTTCGGGGCGCATAGCATTTTTTGTATAAGCCTCCACATTAAAATTACCTTCCTTATCTCTTGCACTAAAATAGCCAGTGCCTATTTGCCAAATAATATCGCCACTTTGTTTTAAATGATATGGACTCAAACCACCTTCGCCAGTGTTGTGTGCAAAACCACCAATTTTTGCGCCACCATTCAAAGCTTCTACTGCATTGCTACTAAGCGATCCAAAACTCATGGCACTTACATTAAAAATACTGCCATCATATTTTTGCAAACAATCTTTGCCACCAAACTGTACCCTTGGTTGTGCATTTAGTTTATGAAAATCTTTTGGTGCAATACTGTGGCACATCCATTCATATCCTTCTGCATACACATCTAGCTGTGTACCAAAAGGCATCGTATCCGTTTCTTTTTTTGCACGTTGGTAAATGGTGCTTCTATCAATTCTGTTTATTGGTCTGCCGTCAATATCACTTTCTACAAAATATTGATACAATTTTGGACGAAGATCTTCCATCCAATAACGAGCACGCCCAAGTATTGGATAGTTGCGCATAATGGTATGTTTGGTTTGTATCATATCCATTACACCAACAATAACTAATAATACTGTAGCACCAAATACCCACCAAAAAAATTGGCTATAGTAAAATCCTAATAACCCAAATACAATGGGCGCAATGATTGCAAATATGATAAAAGGTTTTCTCATAAGTTTTATTT
>JAYSOC010000556.1:0-2839 GCA_043723285.1 Ferruginibacter sp.
ATTATGTAACTCATCTTTTGCCTTTGTAGGTCCAAAAAGTATTACTTCATCATAGTGCCTTATTACTTCGCCCATTTTTTTAAAATAGGCCAATTTCTCACGCTGCTCTTTATGGTTCATCGCTTTTTCTCCTTTTTGTATAGTTTCTAATTTCTCCTCATGTGTAAAATCCGATTCAATAGTTTTTATTTCCAAAGGATTATTTGTAAATTCTATAAGATGTGCTTGTTGGTAATTCAAATAAATTCCCAGTCGTTTATTAATTTTCATACTATTTTTTTAAAGCTTAATTATTTTGTACATGTGTTTTTGTATATTTTTTTAAAAGATTTTCTAATGAATTATAATAATCTTGTAAGTTTTTCGTGTTTATTTCAGGGTTTTCTACATTTGGTATTGTTACTGGCATTTCTGCCATATACTTCGATAATTCAGGAAACTCTTCGTGTATTTTTATCGTCATATTTACAATATCATTATTTAAATCCATTTCACTTTTCATTTTTATTTTTTTTGCGCAATATGAGTTTTAAAATAAAAAACAGCATATTGTATAATGCTGTTTTTTAAAATTCATTACAACTAGCAACAGTGTTTAATTTTTATCAGTGAATTTAGTATTGTCTGTATGAGCAGCACTAGCCAGTAAATGTGCGGCATCAGCTTTACCTACACTCACCAAAGCTTTATCATTTTTTCCTGCTACAAAATGTTTTGCTGCATCCATATGGTGCTTAGCAGCAGTTGTGTGATTTTTTGCTGCTTTTGTATGTATTTCTACATTTTTTTTTACATCTGTAGGGCCAAGATTTGCTTTATCTTTCTTTATAAAAGTTGCCATTTTTTTATTTTTAATTGTAATGGAATTATTACTGTATAAAGGTGCATCCATTAAAAAAAATAAGTATTACACAATTGTTTTAAATAATTGTATTATTCACACATTTTTTAGATTATATAATAGAGGAAATATGAAAGTTGAAACTAGTAGGGTAATAGTTTTTTAAATGCCTTACCAAAACAATCAATTACATCTGTTATCAGCATACTCTCCATACTTTGTTTTTTCAAACAAATATCTGCAGCAAGCCCATGTAAATAAACGGCAACTTTTGCTGCGTCAAAAGGCTTGTAGCCTTGTGCCAGAAATGCTGTAATGGCTCCTGTAAGTGCATCGCCAGAGCCAGCCTTTGCTAAGCCTGCATTACCGGTTGTATTTTCAAATGCTTTTCCATTAAAAGTCATAATTGTTTTGTGGTCTTTTAATACAATTACAATATTCAATTCTTTTGACTTTTCAATGGCGGTTATAATTCTTTCCTGCTTATTGTAATGTTTGCCAAATAGTCTATCAAATTCTTTAGGGTGTGGAGTAATAATGCTATATTTCGGTATTTTATTTAACAATATTTTATTTTTCGCAATTATATTTAAGGCATCAGCATCCAACACAATTGGTTTTTTAAATTGATCTATCAAATAAGATAATATTTGAAAAGATTCTTTTGATACATCAATACCACACCCAATACCTAGAACACTAAATAAATCAAAATTATCGCCATCTTTTTCTCTAATACAAATCATGGCTTCGGGCAATGCAATTGGTAAAATATTAGATTTGCTTTGTGGTACACTTGCTGTTAGCTTTCCTACGCCTGTACGCATACATGCTTTTGCAGCTATAACTGCTGCACCCATTTTGCCAACGTTGCCAGCTATTAATAATGCATGGCCAAAATTCCCTTTGTGTGTAAAAGGCTTTCTCGGTTTGAGAATGGAGCGAATTATATGTTTATTTAATTTTTTCATTTTCATTTTAAAAACCTAAGAAGCCTTATCACTCTCTAAACATTTAATTTCTGTTTTTTCTTTTTTAATGCTTTGTCGTAACAATAAAAAAATACCCATGTACATGTTAGCTATCCACACAAGTGCAAAGCCAGCTAATAAATATCCTCGCCAATCGTTCATCAGCAATTTATAACCTGTGAGTATTATAAAAAATGCGGTTACGTAATGGCTAAAACAATACTCACACGTAAATAGGTAAAAGAATTTTCTTACAAAAATATTTTTACAAAGCTCGCTTTTTGTTTTACAAAAATCTCTCGGCTCTTTAAAAATTTCTTCATGCGTTACTGTCCAAGCACAGCAGGCAATGGGGATTGCTAATAAAAAAAGCCAAGCTGTTTGCATACTAATATACATAATATAATTTTAAAAAAGCTACACCCAATTAACTATGAATGGGTGCATTTAAAATTGTTGACAGGGTTGCCAACCTTTTCACCTTGCTTTAAACTTGAAAATATGTTTACAAAGGTTGGCAACCCTTTAATTACAGTGCAACAATTTTAAATGCACCTCTATGAATTATTTTGTCCCTTCCCAATTTACATTTACAATAATTTCATTTCGCCTATTAATTACATGGTAAGGGGCGTTGTAAGCTAGCAAGCGAAAGTTTCCATAAAAAACAATATTATTTTCATTCAATACTTTTATTAATTTTTCGGTATTTACTTTTATGTCTTCTTCGGAAGCATACCCTCCAAATTTAAAAGCTGCCACATACTCATCAGGCATCGTTTTAATGATTATTTGTTTATCGTTTGGTTTCGGCAAATTTTCTAGATTGTATTTAGAGGGCATTACAAAACTCATGGTAGATATAGAACCATTAATATCCATACGAACAGGCGTTGTCATCGAAATTTCATTTTCGCCTTCGTTTCCGCCAAAAATATAACCCGCCAATTTTCTAAATCCGGAGGTACCTAGTTCTTTATAGGACTTGGCCGAAGAAGTAATGGTAGCCATGGTTGCAGATGGATAA
>JAYSOC010000557.1:0-2837 GCA_043723285.1 Ferruginibacter sp.
AAATATGCAAGCGAAATTATATGGGGTTATAAAAAGAAGGATGATGTAAAAAAAGAAGGTAAAAGAATTTTGCAAAAGCATGTGAGTAATGCAAAAATATTTTTGAATAAGAAAAAAGTAAAAGAATAATCTTACAAAGAACACAAAGCTGAATAAAAAATACTGAGTCAACTTTATGTGCTTGGTTATAATAATAAAACTTAAATAATGGCAATTTTTTTAAAAGCGATTTGGGAAAATATTGTAATGGCAAATTATGCTTTAGAGCCTGCTATACTGGAGCCCTATTTGCCAAGAGGTGTTGAGTTAGATTTGTACAACGGAAAAGCGTATGTAACTCTAGTAGGTTTTATGTTTAAAAATACGAAGCTTTTTAATGTGCCTATACCTTATCTTGGCACTTTTGAAGAAATAAATTTACGGTTTTATGTATTGCGAAAAGAAGGAAACGAAATAAAGCGAGCTGTGGTATTTATTAATGAAACTATACCTTACAAATTGGTGGCATGGATGGCTAATAAATTATACAAAGAACACTACACAACAATACCCACTAAGCATAGCATAAAAATATATGATGATATTAAGCAAATAGAATATTATTGGAAAATAAATAAAGTTTGGAATAGCATAAAAGTAAATGCTACAATAATTAATGAGCAAATGCAAAATGGCAGCTTTGAAGAATATATTTTTGAACATTATTTTGGCTATACAAAAATAGATGTTGACAATACAGAAGAATATACCATAAGCCACCCAAGTTGGAAAATAAATATTATAAATGATTATACAATCAATTGCGATTTTGAAGTCATGTATGGTAAACCATTTGCGCATTTAAGCAATACAAAACCTGATAGTATTTTTATAGCAGAAGGGTCTAGTGTATCAGTAGATTGGAAAAGGAATAGATTAAAATTTAGGTAATTGATTTGCTATAATTTTTATACATACCATGCATAACACTTAAGTGTGGAAGTGTAAGTACAGAAAGCATGATGAGCAAAGCAAATAACAAATTCATATTTGGTATGTAAAGTTTTAGAATATAATAGAGTATAAATATCCCGCCTAATGCTAGCAAACTAAACAATAAACTTTTATTGCAAATGACTGTAAAATTTTTACTGTTATTAAATTCTTTAAAATAATTAAAAATATTTCTTACAGACAATATAGAATGCCACAATGCAAAATAGAAAGTAAAGGCTAGCGTGAGCGGTAAATATTTTAAAATAATAATTAGGCAGGTAAATTGTAATACTTGTTTAAAAGAAACCGTTTGAATATTTCTTTTTTTATATTGCCAAAATACAGCGCTAATAAAAAGCAAACAAAAAAAAGCAATCATTAAGTTGCTATTGTTCTGTAAAAAATTAAAAATGTTATTTTCTTTTAAAAAGGTATCTAATTGTGGTAGTGAATTTTTTATTTCTGGAATATGAGAAAGGAAAAGTACACTTAAAATAAAAGTGCCATAAGCAAAATATACTAACACAGCGCTTTTATTCGGTTTTATAAATTTATTCATATCTGTTTCGCCAAAATGGAAAATAGAGAAAATGATAAATATTGAAAACGCAAGCCAAGGTAGAAACCAAAATAAGGCAAAAATGAATAGCCTAGTTAAGTAGGTTACCAAAAATTTCTTCATGGAGAATACATTATTTTGCATTGTTTCATTTTGTTCATCCACCAAAAAATCTAAAGCGCCATGAGGAACACCTACCGTAAATACTAAGCTCAACAAAACCATCATTTGTACATTAGAAGAAATTTCGGAAATGTAATAGTGATATAAAATGGTAATGTAGCCAATTAACAATAAAACTACTTCTATTTTCGTGTTAATAGCACTAAGCAGTTTTCTCATGTCTTAATCTTTTAAATAAGATAAAAAATTGATTTTTAATTTTTTATCAATTTTCGTCATTTACGAGATATTCGTATAATTAGATTTACCGCTTACTATTATCCCGGAATTAATAAAATCTTACTATTTTCAAAAAAAATGTTAAATATTAGAAATCTGTCAATCATCATTTACCGTTAATCCTAAAAATTTCAACCAAGCACTGTTAGAATACCCTAACAGTTAACCTAAAAACACACTATTATGTTACAGATTTTTCTTGACATTAAAGTAATTGATCCACACGATTATGTGGCATTTACATTCTTTATTGGCACTATGGCCATGATGGCCGCTGCTGTTTTCTTTTTTATGGAAGTAGGTAATACAAATCCTGTATGGCGTACTTCAGTTTTAGTTTCGGGTTTAATTACTTTTATTGCTGCTGTGCATTACTATTACATGCGTAGCTACAGTATCGACACTGGCACTTCGCCAACTTTCTTCCGTTATGTAGATTGGATTCTTACCGTTCCCTTAATGTGCGTAGAGTTTTATTTGATTACAAAAAAAGCTGGTGCCAAAATTGATTTGCTTTGGAAATTAATTTTTGCTTCGGTAGTAATGCTTGTAACTGGATACATTGGCGAAGCCATGAATGCTGAAAATACCATCAGCTGGGTTTGGGGCGCTATAAGTGGTGCTGCATATTTCTACATTGTTTACTTAGTTTGGTTTGGTGATGTTGCTAAATTGGCACAATCTTCAAGCCCTTCGGTTGCAAAAGCAGTAAAAACTTTAGGCTGGTTTGTATTGGTAGGTTGGGCTATTTATCCATTAGGATATATACTTGGTACCAAAGGGGGTTTGTTTGGATTTGAAATAGTAAGTGACAGAGCTGCTGCTTCGCATGCAATGGATATTATTTATAATATTGGCGATGCTATTAACAAAATCGGATTCGGTTTGGTTGTTTATGCAT
>JAYSOC010000558.1:0-2834 GCA_043723285.1 Ferruginibacter sp.
AAGATTTTTTAGATAATAAAGGCCCACTGCTTATTGCTGCCAACCATCCCAATTCTTTTTTAGATGCTATTTTACTTTGTGCTATTTTTAAACAGCCCATTTATTCTCTTGCAAGGGGCGATGCTTTTAAAAATAATTTTGTTGCAAAAATACTTCATGTTTTAAATATGTTTCCGGTGTATCGTGTAAGCGAGGGCGTTGAAAATTTAGAAGAAAATTATAAAACCTTTGATGAATGTATAGAAGTATTTAAAAAAAATGGTATTGTGCTTATTTTTAGCGAAGGTAAATGTATTAACGAATGGAATCTTCGTCCTTTAAAAAAAGGCACAGCTCGTTTGGCTATGACGGCTTGGGAGCAAGGCATTCCGCTGAAAATTATCCCTACAGGCATAAACTATAATTCGTTTACCAGCTTTGGAAAAAATATACAATTAAATTTTGGAGAAATTATTTCGAAAGAAAATATAGCATTTAAAAATGAAGACTCATATGGCACAAAAATTCAAACTTTTAATACTGCTTTAAAATTACAATTAGAAAAATTGGTTGTACAAATAAAACCTGTTGATGAAAAAATAATTGCAGCAACGTTTGCCATACCTGTTTCTTCACTAAAAAAAATATTGCTTTTTATACCTGCATTATGTGCATACATATTACATGCACCCTTATACATACCCGTACAAAAATTTGGATTCAAAAAATTTGGCAAAATAGATCATTACGATTCTGTAGTGGTGGGGTTGTTGTTTTTGTTGTATCCTTTTTATTTAATTCTAATAGCTTTTGTTGTGTTTCTAATTTGGGGTAGCTATTGGTGGCTTGTTCCTTTTTTCCTTTTACCTTTCATGGCTTGGAGCTATGTTACATTGAAGAAACAATTTTAATCAAATGTTTTTAATTACAGAAAAATTATAAATGGAATTGGACGACTTAGAAGACCAAATACAATATACACAGTTTAAAGGAAAATGGAAAGAAGCAATTACTTTTTTGCAAGAGACACAACATGGCATTGCTGTAGCGGCATTGTACCATCCAAAAATTGGAGAAATAGATTTAGTATGGGGTCATTACCAAGAAAACAATAGAATTAGCAGTGGTTTTGGATTGGCAAAGATTGCAGAAAAACATCCTGAAGTTTTAGAAAATATGCAATACATTTTATTACAGATGCAAGTGAAATATATTAATGAAGTTGTAGGTTATAATTTAAAAGGATATGGATATAGAGGCAATGTTAGAGTCACCATAAATGGAAAAAACAGATTATGGCTAATGACTTTATACAAAAAAGAATAGCGAAAGTAAAAACTTCCGCTATAAAATATTTGCAGGTGCGACAGGACGACAGACATTGCCCAATTTAAGGTTTGGATGACACAGCTCCCCAAACCCCTGCGTTGGCATAGCCCGTTTTCCTACCTTTAAAGTACTTGTCAAACTATGCATTGTAAAATTACAATTATTTATCATTCCCGCAAATACTTTAACAAAAAAACCTATCCGAAAAACGAATAGGCTTTCAATATCAATAATTTATAGTATTACAACTCCACCGCACCTTCTACCAACACCGTTGTTTTATTATTCAACACTTCTACAAATCCACTTTGTATGGTATAAGAACTCGTAGTTGATTTATCTTTCAATATTTTCAACTTGCCATTTTTTAATGCACTTACTATTGGCGCATGCTTGTCTAATACTTCAAACAAGCCAGTAATGCCTGGCAATTGCACGCCATACACTTCGCCACTAAATATTTTTTTTTCGGGTGTTAATATTTCTAAAGTCATTTTTTGCAATTTGCTAATTAGCTGGTTTGCTAATGTGCTAATTTTTTAAAATTGTAAAACCATTATTAATAGCAATGTTTTTTCATTCACTTCGATACATTAGCACATTAGCACATTAGCACATTAGCACATTATCGAATTAGCTAATTAACTAAGCCTGCGCCGCCGCCATCAATTTCTTACCTTTCTCTACCGCATCTTCCAAAGTACCTACAAGGTTAAATGCCGCTTCAGGATATTCATCTACTTCACCATCCATAATGGCATTAAAACCTCTAATCGTATCTTCTATTGGAACCAATACACCTTTCAAACCTGTAAACTGTTCTGCAACAAAGAATGGTTGAGATAAGAAACGTTGTACTTTACGGGCACGAGAAACCACCAATTTATCTTCATCACTCAATTCATCCAATCCAAGGATAGCTATGATATCTTGCAATTCTTTATAACGTTGTAAAATTAATTTTACCCTATCGGCAGTATTGTAATGCTCAGCACCAACAATAGCCACTGTCAATATTCTAGATGTACTATCCAAAGGATCTACCGCAGGGTAAATACCTAAATCCGCAATTTTTCTACTCAATACAGTTGTAGCATCCAAATGCGCAAAAGTAGTAGCTGGAGCTGGATCCGTTAAATCATCCGCAGGTACATATACCGCCTGTACAGATGTAATAGAACCATTTTTAGTAGAAGTAATTCTTTCCTGCATCAATCCCATTTCCGTAGCAAGCGTAGGTTGGTAACCCACCGCACTTGGCATACGACCAAGCAATGCAGATACTTCAGAACCAGCCTGTGTAAAACGGAATATATTATCTACGAAAAACAAAATATCTTTTCCTTGACCATCTCCTTCACCATCACGGAAATACTCTGCCAAAGTAAGACCGCTCAACGCTACACGAGCACGAGCACCAGGAGGTTCGTTCATTTGTCCAAATACGAAAGTAGCTTTACTATCTTTCAAGCCTTCCATATCTACAGAAGCCAAATCCCATCCACCTTCTTCCATACTATGTTTAA
>JAYSOC010000559.1:0-2827 GCA_043723285.1 Ferruginibacter sp.
TATTTCAACTACCTATATTGATATGTTGCGACATGCTGCTTCACATATTACCATCATGTGCAGCTATTTTTTACCTGGTAAAATAATTAGAAAGTTACTTAGGCAAGCTTCGGCGAGGGGTATTAAAATAAAAGTAATCGTAGCAGGGCAATCGGATGTAAAAATAGCAAAAGCGGCAGAGCGATGGATGTACGATTGGTTGTTGAGATACAATATTGAACTACACGAATACCAACCAACAGTACTGCATGCAAAAGTAGCTGTGTGCGATGGAAAACTTTGTAGCATTGTCTCCTACAATATCAATGATATAAGTGCATATGCTAGTATTGAGTTAAATATAGATGTACTTGACGAAAGTTTTGCATTAAAAGTAGAAAACACTTTAGAAGAAATAATTAAAAATGATTGTGCACTTATTAGCAAAGAAAAACACCTTCAAACCAAAAATATTCTCAAACAATTTTTTAGGTGGTGTAGTTATAAGATATTTCGCATGGGTTTTTATATGGTTACATTTTATTTTAAAATAAAAGAATAAATGGAAAATAAGGATAGTAAGCATTTTAGGCGACCCACAAATTGGTATGTTATTACTGGTGGCCCAAGCTCTGGCAAAACAACTACTGTAAATATTCTTAAAGAAAGGGGGTATATAACAACTATTGAGCATGCTAGGCATTATTTAGATACGCAGCGCTTAAAAGGAAGAACAATAGAAGAAGTAAGAAATAACCAAAGAGAATTTCAATTTCGAGTTTTAGATATGCAAATTAAGCAAGAGAAACAAATTTCACCAGAGGTGCTTGTTTTTCTTGATCGAGCTATTCCCGATGCACTGGCTTATTATCGATTTTTAAATATACCCGAAGATGAAAAATTATTAAATGCCATCTCACATGTTTACTATAAGAAAATTTTTATTTTAGACTGCCTTCCTATTGTGCAAGATTATGCACGCAAAGAAGATGCCATTGCACAAAAAAAAATACATGAATTACTTACCAAAGTTTATGAATCATTGCCTTTCCCTGTACTACATGTTCCTATTCTTCCTGCAGAAGAACGTGTAGATTTTATTTTTAAAAATATGTAATAAAATGAAAAACGATTGCCATTATCTACAATACAAAAAATAAAAAATCATATAATTCTCTGACGAATCTCAATTTTACCACTGACCCACATCTTTGATTATGCTTCTCCCATACTTTATTTTTGTGCTAATAAATTAATTATTAAAACAAATAAAAAAGGAGGACATGATAGGAACATAAGCCTTAACAAAAACAAATGCAGGTAGTCGCAATCTATCCATATTTGACAATTTTTTTAAACCATGGAACGAGTGGTTTGACAATGATGGAATGACAGCTATTGCAATGAATGTGCCTGCTGTTAACATCACAGAAAACAAGGATAGCTACAATGTATTTTTAGCCGTACCGTGTTTAAAAAAAGATTATTTTAACATTGCAATAGATGGTAACATGCTTACCATTAGCAGCAAAATAGAAGAAAACAAAGAAGAAACGGACAAAAGATTTACTCGACGAGAGTAACGTTATTCCTTATTTATTCGCAGTTTTACACTGCCCGAAGAAATTAATAAAAACAGTATTGATGCTAAGTACGAAGATGGAGTGCTCAATATCACTTTACCAAGAAAAGACGAAGCTAAAACCCCTGCAGCTAAACAAATAGCTGCAAAATTAGCTGGCTATAGCTAGGCTTTAATAAGGCTCCGTTACAAAATGTATTGGGGCATTTTTGATTAATTATAAAGTATGAATGTTATAAAACTTTGGTTAGATTCTTACGATGATATTTACTTTGATAATAGGCATTATCTTAAGCGCAGAATATCGGAAGACTTTTTAAACGAATTAAGAAATGAATTGGCATCTACCAAAACTAAGGTTAATAGAATTATACTGCTACTTCCTCAAAATAAAAGAACCGCAGCATCTGAAGATATAATTGCAAATGGACTTTCTGATTATTTTAAAACCCAATATTCATTTCACAAAAAAAATGTGTAAATAAACTTAAACAAGGCATCCTACTTTTTATTATTGGCTTAGTAATTATGTTGCTTAACTCACTGTTTAATTTTAATTACAAAGAATCTTTTTCAATTATTTTTTGAGAATATTATTAGAGCCCGCAGGTTGGTTTTTATTATGGGCTGCTTTCGACTTTTTGTATTATGATTTTGCAAAAATAAAAATGGTAAGAAACAGTTTTCAACTACTTAATAACGTCGAAATAGTGTTTAATACAAGTGAATGATAGTTCCTTTTAATGACTTCAATCAGTTATTATACTAATTAATATTACTCATTCCAATGTTCAACAAAAATAACTTTACATGCAAAAGTTATGTACGGTATCTTAAAATATACCGCCACCAGCTATTTAAAAACAGATTATATGACTGAACTAAAATTAAAACAATTACAATACGAAACCGATGCATGGAAGCGCTTACTTGGTTTTATTCAAGAAGAAAATGTGCATTTAAAGAATAGGCTTGCTGAGGTACTAAAAGATAAATTTAATAATAATTTATTAGAAGAAGTAGAGATTTTTCAAGCTGGTTTTATAAAGGAAGATGAGCTAATAAGTTTTTTACGAAATGAAGTAGCAGAAATAGACGACGAATTGGATAAAGAAATTTTTGTGGATGGAAAAGTTAATAAAAAAATTGAAAAAAAAATTTATTTATTACGCAAAAATTTAATAAGCTCAGAAAAAAGATTTGATAAGATGAAATTGGCGTTTACAAACTACTTGGCACAAAATATTTAAAATTATATGAAAAGTT
>JAYSOC010000560.1:0-7017 GCA_043723285.1 Ferruginibacter sp.
AGACGCTTGAATTTAATTTTAATAATCAATCGGCAGGAACAGCTGCATTTAATCCTGCCTTTACTTTTAATAAAGTGTCTATCTTTTTCAACTTTGGTGCAACAGGCGCTACAGCAGGAGAAAGAATTTACTATTTTGATGATGTGAAGTTTGGTGCAATACCAGTGCCAGTAACACCTACTGCACCAGCAGTAGTATCACCAGCTAATTTTTGTCAAAATTCAACGGCTACATTAACAGCAACGGCTACAACAGGAAACGTATTGGTTTGGTACACGGTAGCAACAGGTGGTACTGGTAGCACAACTGCACCTACTATTGTAACAACTACTACTGCAGCACCGCTTGCTACATATTATGTTAGCCAAAGGAATTCATTATTAGTAGAAGGTCCTAGATCAACGATTGTAGTAAATGTAAATCCTACACCAATTGCACCTACAGCATCAACGCCATTTACGTATTGTCAAAATGCAACAGCAGCAATTTTAACTGCTACAGGCGCAGCAGGAAATACATTAATGTGGTACACAAGTTTAACCGGTACTGGCAGTACAACCGCTATAACGCCTAGTACATTAACTGCAGGCACTACAAATTATTATGTAAGCCAAACAAATACTGGTGGATGCGAAAGTCCTAAAGCTATAATTGCAGTAACAGTAAATGCAGCGGCAGCAGCCCCTACAACAAGTGCCGTTAATTATTGTCAAAATGTAATTGCTGTTCCATTAACAGCAACAGTAGCTGTGGGCAATACATTGAAATGGTACTCAGTTGCAACTGGTGGAACTGCAGCAACAACAGCCCCTACACCAAGTACAACAACAGTAGGCACAACAACTTTTTATGTGAGCCAAGTAAATGCAAGTGGTTGCGAAAGCATAAGAGCAGCACTAAATGTGGTTGTGGGAGTAGCTCCTGCAATTCCAAGTGTAATTTCCCCTGTAACTTATTGTCTAAATGCACAATCAACATTATTATCTGCAACGGCAGATGCTGGTAATAATTTATTGTGGTTCAGTGTTGCAACAGGTGGAACTGGTTCAGTAAATATTCCAACAACAATAACGACTGTAAGTGGTACTACTACTTATTATGTGGCACAATCAAATGCTGGAAGTTGCGAAAGTCCAAGAGCAGCAATTAATGTAAATATTATAGCGCCGCCTACAGTAGGCGCTATTGCAGCTGCGCCTTACACCAGATTATATCCTGGGCTTACAACAAGCGTAGTAGTAGCCAACGGCCCTGCTGCAGGCAATACATATGCTTGGTATAGAAATGGTATTTTATTAACAGGGCAAACAGGCAATAGTGTAAATGCAAATATTAATACTTTAGGAAATTACACATTGAAAGTAACCAATGCTAATGGTTGTGTAGGCACATCAAATGTTGTTACAATTTCTGATTCGGCACAGCAAAAAATGTTTGTTTATCCAAACCCATCTACTGGTAAATTTCAAGTAAGATATTTAAGTGATGTTAATAATTTATCGCCAAGAAAAATCACCATATTTAACGCAGCAGGTGCTAAAGTTTATACTGCAAATTTTGTAATGTTTGGTGGCTATACTGCAATGGATATTGATTTAACATCAGTAGTATCTGGCATTTATTATATTCATTTAATGGATAATGATGGCAAGAAAATAACAACAGAACCAATTTTTATAGGTAGATAGTATTTGACACTATTAAAAAGAGCCACTTACAAAAAATAGAGTGCTCTTTTTTAATTTTTAATTTATTATTTTAAAAATTAATGCAGATGCGTAAAATAAATTTCTTGTATTCGTTTTCGCTTTTAATAATATGCTTTGCAATAAGCGAATGTGCCAATAAAAATTTTGTTGCAAAAAATGAGGTGCGAAATATAGATAAAGTAAAAATTGTAAATGATAAATCTACTTCTGAAAATAAAAAATATAAATTAGTTTGGTCAGATGAATTTGACAGCAAAGGTGCACCTGACTCTACAAAATGGACTTATGATATTGGCACAGGCGATTGGGGCTGGGGTAATAATGAAAAAGAATATTATACGAATCGTTCGCAAAATGTAAACATTGCAAAAGGTATGTTGAAAATAAATGCCATTAAAGAAAATTATAGTGGTAGTGCTTACACATCTACACGCATGCTTACAAGAGATAAATTTCATTTTACGTATGGTAAAGTAGAAGTGAGAGCGAAGCTACCTGGGGGAGTAGGCACATGGCCTGCTATTTGGATGCTTGGTAGTAATATTAAAACAGTAGGTTGGCCCAATTGTGGTGAAATAGATATTATGGAACACAAAGGATGCGAACCAAATAAAATTTATTCCACATTGCATTATCCAAAACGTTTTGGTGATAAAGCAGATGGAGATTCGATTATTATAAAGAATATTTACAGCCAATTTCATAAATACTCAACCGAATGGACTGCAACATTTATTAAATTTTATGTAGATGATGTAATCGTAAAATCCTATATAAATGATAACGCATCCCCTTTTCATAAGGATTTTCATATAATATTAAATGTAGCCATGGGTGGAAATTTTGCAGGACCACTAGACCCTAACATTACAAATGCTACCATGGAAGTAGATTATGTGAGGGTATATCAATAATGTTTTTTACTTTGGGTAAACAATTAGGCTGTTGCTGAGTAAAATCGGTGACAGCTTTGTATATTTCGTATATTGTAAAAAATTGAAAATGAAAAAATATATTACGTTTCCACTATTACTTATTAGCCTTTTTAGTTTAGCACAAAACAAGCAAATCAATCTAACAAAATCTTTTTCTACAAAAGATAAAACCGTAACCGTTTACACAACGGCAGACAGTAGCAATTTTAGAATTAGCCTTACCGATAAATTATCTTTTAAAGAACTAGCACAACCAACCGAGGGTGAAATAAGTGTATTTGTAGAACCCAATAAAACCTTTCAAACCTTTATTGGCATTGGTGCTGCTATTACAGATGCAAGTGCAGAAACATTTGCAAAATTACCATTAGATAAACAACAAGAATTTTTGCAAGCTTATTTTGATAAAGATAAAGGCATTGGATATACACTCGCAAGAACCAACATACACAGTTGCGATTTTAGTAGTGACATTTACACCTACATAACAGAAGGCGATGCTACTTTAAATTCTTTTGATGTAAAACATGATAAACAATTTCGTATTCCATTTATAAAAAAAGCCATAGCTACTGCCAATGGTAAGCTTACATTATTTGCAAGCCCATGGAGCCCACCTGCATTTATGAAAACTAATAAAGACATGCTGCATGGCGGAAAACTAAACAATGCATTTGCACAAAGTTGGGCTTTGTATTATACAAAATTTATAAAGGCTTACGAAAAAGAAGGCATACCTGTTTGGGGCATTACGGTACAAAACGAACCCATGGCAACACAACGCTGGGAAAGCTGTATTTACACAGCAGAAGAAGAAAGGGATTTTCTTAAAAATTATTTGGGGCCGACAATGAAAAAAGAAGGACTTGGCAATAAAAAAATAATTGTTTGGGATCATAACAGAGATTTAATGACACAAAGAGCAGATGTAATTTTTAACGACCCCGAATCAGCGAAATATGCATGGGGCATGGGATTTCATTGGTATGAAACTTGGGCTGGCGGACAACCCATGTTTGAAAATGTTGCAACAGTAAATAAAACATATCCTACAAAAAATTTATTGTTTACTGAAGGTTGCGCAGAAAGTTTTAATGAAGAACATTACCAATATTGGGCTAATGGCGAACGTTATGGAAGATCTATGATAAATGATTTTAATAATGGAACGGTGGGTTGGACAGATTGGAATATTTTATTGGATGAAAAGGGAGGGCCAAACCATGTAGGTAATTTTTGCTTTGCACCAGTGCATGCCAATACAAAAACGGGGGAAATAATTTACACTCCGTCGTATTATTACATGGGACATTTTTCAAAATTTATACGACCAGGTGCAAAAAAAATAAATAGTATTGCAAGTAGAAGCCAACTGTTAACTACAGCTTTTAAAAACGCCGATGGAAAATTAGCAGTAGTTGTAATGAACCAAAGCGATAAAAAAGTTGCTTATAATTTATGTATTGGAAGAAATGCAACTGTTGTAAATATTTTACCTCATGCTATTCAAACATTGGTTTTGTAAAATAAAAAGGGGACAAATCAAAGTGTTGATGATTTGTCCCCTAAAGCGGGAGTAAGGCTACAACCTTCGAACCAATTTACCATTTACTTAATAAACATTAATGAATTTTACAATATTTATGCCCAAATAAATCTATAATTCACCTTCTAATCTGTGAATAATACAACTCTTTCTCTTAATTGTGTAATAGGCAATAGCAACATCTAAGCCACCTTTGCATTGCGAAAATAAATTTACAATAAAAAAGAGTATTAGATGAAAAGGATTATTTTACTGCTTGTATTAATAACAAGTATAAATGCAACAACAAAGGCTCAAAAAGCAAAAAATGACTATGCAACTAATTTTCATTTTGGAATAAAAGGAGGTATAAATGTATCAAACGTATATGATACGAAAGGGCAAGATTTTGTAGCTAAAGCAAAGGCTGGTGTTGCTATTGGTGCATTTGCACAAATTCCATTAGGAAGTATTATTGGCATACAACCTGAAATTTTATATTCCCAAAAGGGATTTAAAGGTACAGGTACAATACTAGGCAGCCCATACAGCTACACACGCAGTACAGATTATTTAGACATACCATTATTACTTGCTATAAAGCCTGTAGAAATGCTAACAATTCTTGCAGGTCCTCAATATTCATTTTTACTAAGTGAGAAAAATGTATATGCAAACACTTTATCTACTAGTGAACAAGTGCAACAATTTAATAATGATAACATTCGTAAAAATACACTTTGCTTTTTAGGTGGAGCTGATTTGAATTTTAATAAAGCAGTAATTGGATTAAGGGCAGGATGGGATGTTCAAAATAATGCAGGTGATGGAACTAATAAAACTCCTCGTTATAAAAACGTTTGGTATCAAGCCACTATTGGGTATAGGTTTTAGTTGTATTATAATTCAAATAGAAGTAGTCGGATAAATATTTGACTTCTTCTATTTCTTAACAAATTTTAATGAAAATTTATGAAACCTAAAATTGGAATGACGGACAAAAGCTTGAACAAGTCTGTAGATATGCTTTCGATTATTCTTGCTGATGAACATACATTGTATATTAAGACAAGAAAATTTCATTGGAATGTAGCAGGTGAAAGCTTTATGGAATTACACAAACTATTTCAAGAGCAATATACAGAGCTTGAAGAAGTGATAGATGAAGTAGCAGAACGGATAAACAAACTTGGAGGTAAAACGATAGGTACAATGAAAGAGTTTTGTGAAATAACAAGACTAAAAGAAGATGCGAAAAAATATCCTGAGCAAAAAGATATGCTGAAAGAATTATTGGAAGATAATGAAACATTAATAATTGCATTGCGTAAAGATGTAGAAGAAGTAACAGAAAAAATAAAAGATGCCGGTACAGCCGATTTTTTAACTGGCTTAATGGAACAGCATGAAACGATAGCTTGGAAACTGAGGAGATACTTTAATTAAAAAAAATTACAATACTATATTTATCTACTATTAAAAACTAGGCATTTAATTTTAGTAACCATAAATACATCATTATGAAAATGACAAATATAAAAAATATAAAAAAAGCTATGTTTATATTCTTCTTGCTTTTTTCTTTGCAAAGTTTTTCGCAAAGTATAGATTACTCCATGATACCATACAGAAAAGGAGATAAATGGGGTTATGCAAATGGAGACGCTCAAATAATAATTACACCAAAATATGCCGATGCACGTTGGTTTTCTGAAGGATTAGCTGCTGTAAAAGTAGGCTCAAAATGGGGATATATAAATAAAGTAGGTAAGTTGGTTATTCCTGCCAGGTTTACTGTGGCAAAATCTTTTAGAAAAGGATTTGTGCCTACTAAAAATAAAGAAGGTGGCGACTCAATTATATTTGCAGGTGCATCAGTATTATCAAATGGTTACGAAAATTGCATTAATAAAAAAGGGCAAAGGTTACCAAAATGCCCTGCTATTGCAGAAAATTCTGTATCAAGTAATAGTATAGCAATGGAAACTGTTGTAAGGGAAAAAATATATTCCGTACCAAATAATAATGGCTTATTTGATAAAATAGTAGATGATTATAAACTACCCGGAAATGATGAAACATTTTATATTGCACAAAAAGGAGGTATGTACGGTGTGTTTAATACTAAGTTTGAAACGATAGTACCATTTGAATACAATTCTATAAAGCAAATAACATCTGGCGGAAATTTATATTTACAAGTAAAAAAAACGAGTATGAATGGTATCATAAAAGGCAATGGCGTTTCTGACATTATACCTGATTACTCTAATCTTGTAATGATAAAAGCATTAGATGGTATTGATTATGTAATTGTGAAGAAAGATGGAAAAACATATGTTAAGGATATCAACAATAATGACATTATACCTTTAGGATATGCAGATGTAACATACGATGACAATGGTGGATTTATTTTAACCGATAACAGTAATATGAGAGGGTTTTATTTTTCTGATAAAAAAATGATAGCTCCAAAATATACCGATATTAGAATTGTAAATAAAGGAAGTAATTATTTACAGATAAAAACAAATTCAGGTAAAGTTGGTTACATAGATTCTGCAGGTAACGAATTTTTTGAAGAATAAATATTATAAAGAAATATTGTAAGAATTAAAGCATAAAAAGCCTGCTGTTTAAAGCAGGCTTTTTAATATCGCTAACATTATACAAACATGAAAAAAAAAATACAAGAAATATTTTTATTTGCATTAACTATAGTCATTTTTGGATTGCTAATATCTTGTAATAATAGTAAAAATAAAAAAAAGAATAGCAATACTGCATTATCTAAACAAAATAATAATGACCTATTACTTGACAGTAATACACTAGTTATATTTTT
>JAYSOC010000561.1:0-2823 GCA_043723285.1 Ferruginibacter sp.
AGCCTTGGCAAGCAACGGTCATCCATGGATTATTGTTTTTATCTTTTTTCCAAATCCAACCACCATCCCAAGGCGCACGTATAGCCTCTCTCGGTTTGCCATGAAAATAAAAGGTAAGCAAACGAATGCCAGGCTTTATTTTATACATAAGGCTAAAAGATGTATCTCTATACATTAACCAATACACATTATTTTCTCTTGTAAATGTAAAATGGATATTACCGTCTTTTACACTATCGAGTATCATGGGTTGTTGCAAATCTATTTGCATCAACTTGGCGCCTTGGTCAAAAAATTGCATAGCGCATTTTCCAGTAATTGTTTTGGCGTTATAATCTGGCTGTACGGTAATATCGTAATGCAATACATTCCATTGTTGGCGATAAATACCATTGCTGCCACGCAATGTATCCGGATGTGTAAATATAATTTTGTCTTTACTTAATTGTGCTATCGATTGTTTTGCAAAAAGTATGAAAGAGAGTAAAGGAAGTAAATATTTTTTTGATAAAAGCATAGTTCGTAATTTAAACATCTAATTTAAGCTGTTTAATGCAAGTGAAAGTATAAATTTGATGATTGGTTCTTTGTAGCCACGAATGCACGAATAAAAAACTCGAAATTTAGAAAATATTGAATGAAAAGTATTCGTGCATTCGAGGCAAAAAAATATTGTCGAATAATGAAAATTTTTAAAAAACATATATTGGAAAGAATGGAAGTGTACAAATTTTTCCTTTGTGCCTTAGTATCTTTGTGGTTAATATCCTGCAGCAATCACCAGCACCCCGATAAAAAAATATTTAGATACAATGAAGTGTATGGCATTGCTTCTTTAGATCCTGCATTTGCAAAGAACCAATCTATTATGTGGGCCATTCACCAATTGTACAATACATTGATAGAAGTAGATGGCAATATGCAGTTGAAACCATCGCTAGCAAAGGCTTGGGAGTTTTCAGTAGATAATAAAAAAATTACTTTTCATTTAAGAAGCGATGTATTTTTTCAAGATGATGCTTGTTTTACAAATGGTAAAGGGCGTAAACTACATGCAGCTGATGTAGCTTTTAGTTTTAATAGAATTATAGAAAAAAATACGGCTAGCCCCGGCGCATGGATTTTTAACAATAGAGTAGATTCTGTTTCTCCTTTTACTGCAATTGACGATTCTACTTTTCAATTAAAATTGCAAACTCCTTTTCAACCAATCATAGGAATATTGAGCATGCAATATTGTTCTATAGTGCCGCATGAGGCTGTAGAAAAATATGGTAACGATTTCCGCAGGCATCCTGTAGGCACTGGCGCATTTTCATATGTGGCGTGGGAAGAAGGGCAGGCGTTAGTGTTAAAAAAGAATGATCATTATTTTGAGAAAGATACAGCAGGGAATTCGCTTCCATATTTAGATGGTATAAAAGTAAATTTTTACGATAGCAAGGCTACGGAGTTTTTAGAATTTCAACAAAACAGATTGGATTTTATAAATGATATAGATGCTTCTTTTAAAGATGAATTGCTAACCAAAACTGGCAACTTAAAAAAGGAATGGGATAATACAATTGAATTACAAAAACATGCTTATTTGAATATTGAATATTTTGGAATATTGGCAGATACTGCAAATGCATTATTTAAAAATTCGCCATTAAAATTATTGAAAATACGACAAGCCATTAATTATGGTATTGATAGAAAAAAGATGATGTTGTATTTGCGAAATTCTATTGGAACAGCTGCGGAGAGTGGCTTTGTGCCACAAGGATTACCATCGTTTGATGCAGAAAAAGTAAAAGGTTTTAATTACGACCCAGCAAAAGCAAAAGCACTTTTAAAAGAAGCAGGCTTTGCCGAAGGGGAAAATTTGCCTGAAATAAAATTGCTTACGATTCCTATTTATGCAAACCTTGCAAGTTATGTTGCTAACGAACTGAAACAAATTGGTATAAATGTAAAAGTAGAAGCCATACAAAAAAGTTTATTGTTGGAGCAAACTAGTAAATCGCAAGCATTATTTTTTAGAGGAAGTTGGATTGCGGATTACCCTGATGCGGAAAATTACCTCAGTGTTTTTTATAGCAAAAATCCTGCGCCACCTAATTATACAAAGTTTAAAAATGATGCCTTCGATAAATTATATGAGCAAGCATTATCGGAAACAAATGATAGTTTGCGATATAATTTGTATAGAAATATGGATAAAATAATTATTGACAATGCGCCTGTAGTGCCACTTTGGTACGATATGGTTATACATTTGGTGCATAAAAATGTGAAAGACTTTGTGCCAAATAGTTTGAATATGCTGGAGTTAAGGTGGGCGAAAAAAGATTAATGCAAAAAGCAATGATGGTATCAAATTTTTTATTTGCCTTTTTATTTCATTACTTAAAAATTATTATCTATTTTGTACTACTTAAAAATGATTGCTATATGTCAATAAACCTCGGAGTTAGTAAACCCAAATTATCCCTTAGAGAAATAATAAATATGAGTGTTGGTTTTTTTGGAATCCAATTTGGTTGGGATTTGCAAAGAGCCAATATGGGAGCAATATATACAAACTTACATGCTAATGCAGATGATATACCTTTATTGTTTTTGGCAGCACCACTAACTGGTTTATTGGTGCAGCCGGTAATTGGTTATTTGAGCGATAAAACTTGGCATCCAAAATGGGGAAGGAGGCGCCCATACTTTATGCTTGGTGCTATTTTAAGTTCTATTGCATTAATTTTTATGCCACATAGTCCAGTTTTGTGGGTTGCAGCTGGTTTGCTTTGGGTGTTAGATGTTTTTGGAAATGTAGCCATGGAACCA
>JAYSOC010000562.1:0-7005 GCA_043723285.1 Ferruginibacter sp.
TTAATTTATTTTTGTGTCAGCCTGAGGCACTCATAAAAAAGTTTTTTAAGCTCTTTGCAAATGACATTAAGAAAAAGTTTTCCGCAGCTTTGCTGCGAAAAATACTGTTTGCCACCAAGGCGCAAAGGCACGTAGTACAAAAATTGCTACGCATTTTTCCTTTGTGTCTTTGAGACTTTGTGGCTAAAATTAATTTTGTAAAAAATTGTTTTTTAGCCTTTTAGTAAACATGTCATTAGCAGCTTGTCGAAGGCGGGTTAATTTGAGAAGAGCGTCTAATATTAATAGCACGGACTTCGACAAGCTCAGTCTGACAATATTTAAATCAATCATTTTTCTTGTAAACAATTAAATACCTAAAAGCCCATTTCCATTGTATTGTATAATTTTTTATTCCTGCTTTTTCAAAGATAGCTTGCCATTCTTTTTTATGAAAACCCCTTGCTACAGAAAGCGGGGCATCATTTTTTACAAGATACGATTTTGAAAATAATCTAGTAAGCCATTTTATAAGATAATATGCAATTGTATTCCGTTGTAAATCGTTTATGAAAAATCCTTTTATGCTGTTTGTTTTCATCCATTGCAACATAAAAATCAATTGTTCTTCTGTAAAATGATGGCAAAATAATGAAGAGAAAATAACATCGGGTTTGGTTTCAAAATTCAGTTTGCTATAATCACTTACAATCCAATTGGCATTTAATGATGGATATTGTTGTTTAGCAAAATCGATACATTCTTTTTTTAAATCTATTCCTGTAAATGCAAAATGTATATTTTTTATTTTTGAAATAGCTTGTAAATTATCTCCACCACCGCAACCAATTTCGCAGATATGTAAACTGTCTTTTTCATTGGTGAATTTATTTACACCATCAATTGTTATTGCATGCCCACCAAGCAAAGTATTGATGGTATTCAGTTCTTGCATGTTACTTTTAATATCTTCAAAGGGAATATTATCTGCATCTAGCAATTCTTTGGTATAACTTCTATAAATAAGATTAGCCATAAGTAGCGGTAAAAGTTTCCATGGTTAAACCTGGGCCAAATGCGGCGCCAAATACTATTTCATCATGTAGTATGTTATTCATTATTTTTTCTAACACAAATAAAACAGTGGGCGAACTCATGTTGCCATAATCGTTTAGTACTTCGTAAGAATTTTTAAACACCAGTTTATCTATTTGTAAAGTATCAGCAATTGTATCTACAATTTTTTTGCCACCTGGGTGTATGCACCAATGGGTAATATCTTCTTTGGTTCTATTCGTTTTTTGTAAAGCAGATGCTACTAAAGTTTCAAAATCTGCTTTTATTAACTCGGGGATGTATCCACTCAGCGTCATTAAAAAACCGTTAGATGATAATTCCCAAGACATATCTTTTTTGCCATAAAAATTTACATCGCTAAAAAAATTTTCTATTTGTAAGCCTTTACCAGCTTCGTTGTGCTGCATTAAAATAGCTGCACAACCATCTGCAAATAAGAGTGAAGATGTTAGGTTGTCAACTGTAGGTTCTGTTTGAAAATGAAGGGTACAAAACTCTGTACATACAATTACCACGTTTGCGTTTTTATCATTATTGCAGAATGCATCTCCCAATTTCATGGCGTGTATGGCAGCATAGCAGCCCATAAAATTTACCGATGTACGAAAAATATTTTTCGGTAAATCCATTAATTCTATTAATTGTAAATCTAAGCCTGGTGCACTCATGCCTGTACAACTTACGGTTATAAGGTGTGTTACATCTTTTGTTTCTATTTTACCTGCTATACATTTTATAATCGTTTCCGCAGAAAGTTTAGCTGCATGCTGATTATACACTTCCATTCTTTTACCTATACTTGGTACTGGTAATAAATCTTCTGTTTCATTAAAGAAAACCCTTTCTTTTTTATGTAAATCAAAATCTGGAATTACAGAATAACGATACCTAATGCCACTATGATTATACAAAAATTTTAATTTTCTTGTATCGCCTTCGTTTTTGTTATAAACTTTATCAGCAAAGTTAAATAATGTACTTTGTGCATGCTTATATGTAGGCACGCCAGATGCTATAGAAATTATTTTACTCAAAATTTTTCGATTAATAAAACAGCAATAAATGCTGCATTGGTACAAATAGATGCGATAACATTCATTCGCATCGTATTTTTAAAATTTGCTTCAGTTTTATCTCTTCTCACTTTCATCATCCACCAAAAAAAATAAAATAAAACTGGCAATGTAAAAATGGTAATTGTAATAATATTTATAAAATCTAGATTAAACCCAAAATAAATGGCAAGTGTCGTCATTGCCATAAAAAAAGTTAGACCTGTAAAAATGAACGTGCCATTATAACCTAATAACATGCTGAGTGTTTTTACACCATCAGCTTTATCTTGCTCATGCTGGTAAATTTGTGTGAGTGGGTAAAAACTTCCAATTAAAAGGGCACTTGCCAGCATTGGTAAATAAGGGAATGATAAAATTTTATCGATACTAGAACCAAAGTTTACAAAAAAATAAACCACCGCTCCTTGAAAAATAATGGTAACAATGAAACCAATAATCGGATATTTTTTTAAACGAATGCCTCTATAACTATATGCACGAGAAGCTGCAATGAAACCAGCAACACAAATGGCACAATAGACGCTAATAAATGCACTTGCAATTAATGCAACAATATCCATTACGATTGTTACATAAAATAATTCTTTGGTTGGCATTAATGGATTTTTTAAACCGCCAATACTTTCAGTGTCTTTATCCATGTAGCTATTGTAGCCGTTGCTTGCTGGGTAAACCAATAAATGGAGAATAATAAAAATAGAAATAGCATGTACAAGATGAATATGCTCAACTTGGCTTAATGCGAACCAAAATACTGGCATTAAAAAAAAAGAAAACTTAATACGGAGTAATTGTAACGTAGAAGCCTGTACCATTCAAATGTTTTGCTGTAATTTACGCTTTATATTGGATAAAAGTTTTTTACTGGTAATTTTGCAACTGTCAATTTTTTTATGATAAAATTAATACGAATTTTTGGTTGGGGTTTGATGATAAGCTTTCTTGGTTCTTTGCCTCTGGGTACGTTAAATGTGGCAGCCATGCAATTGGGTATTTATGAAAGTATAAAAAATGCCATCCTATTTTCTTTGGGATCTTTATTGGTAGAAATGATTTATGTGCGTATTTCTTTGGTAGGAATAAATTGGATAAACAAGCAGCAAAAGTTGATGAACATTATGCAATGGATAACTTTTGGAATCATTGTGATGCTAGCTTGTGCAAGTTTTTATGCTGCTATGCAAACATCTTCTGGTACTGAAAACGTTGGTATAAATCCTTATGAAAATATAAATATAAATCGTTTTTTATTGGGCATGGGTTTGTGCGCTATTAATCCTGTTCAAATTCCATTTTGGTTTGGGTGGAGCACTGTGTTGTTTTCTAAAAAAATATTAGAACCTGTAAATGCACAATACAATTATTATATAGTTGGTATTGGGCTTGGTACATTGGCTGGTAACTGTGTGTTTATTTTTGGTGGAAAATGGATGGTGAGTCGAATTGCAAATTCTCAGCAGTATTTGAATTGGGTTATTGGGGGGATATTTGCGGTGACGGCGTTGATAACTTTGTGGAAGATTTTGAGGAGGAAAAAGCCCCATATATCTCCCCCGAAAGGGGAAGAAACTAGCGAGATTATGCATTAGATAAATTATGTTTTTTGTCCAAGCAAAGAAGCAGCAATGGTCATCATCGTTGTGTCACTCACTTCATCGGCATACCATTTTTCAGCTTTTATTATGCAATAGATTATGTTTACTGTTATTTTGATAAAATTTACCCTTCCATCTCCACCGCCCATTTATCCCGCTCATCAGGGCTCAACTTCCAAGGCGCAAAATTGGTTTCAATATTGGTGAACATACCATTCCATTCTTGCGGTGCATTGCTGTCTTCCATAATGAGGCTGCGGCGTAGTTCTATAATAATATCGAGTGGCGAAATACTTACAGGGCATTCTTCTACACATGCATTGCAGGTGGTGCATGCACGTAATTCTTCTACGGTTATAAAATTGTTTAGCAACGTTTTTCCATCATCTACAAAGCTGCCATTCTTTTCTATATTTTTTCCTACTTCTTGCAAGCGGTCACGAGTGTCCATCATTATTTTTCGTGGACTTAGTAATTTTCCCGTCATGTTCGCCGGGCATGCAGATGAGCAGCGCCCGCATTCCGTACATGCATACGCACCCATGAGGCTTGTCCAATTTAAATCGAAAATATCTTTAGCACCAAACTTTACAGGGGCTTGGTCTCCAGTAGGGGCAAGCCCAGGCTGCATCATATACTTTACTTCGTTTTGTACGCTTACCATATTTTCCATTTCGCCTTGTGGTTGCAACCTGCCATAATAAGAATTAGGAAAAGCTAATATTACATGCAAGTGTTTGCTGTATGGTAAATAATTTAAGAATACAAATATGCCTGCAATGTGCAACCACCAACAACTTCGCTCTATAAATATTAAAGTGGTTGCAGAAAAATTTTGAAACAATGGAGCTAAAAAACCTGAGATTACAAAATTACCTGTTTGATGATAATGTTCACTGCCTTGTATTTGTAATGCTCTGTCTGTTGCGTTCATGATTAAAAAAAGCGACATTAAAATAATTTCTGCTATCAAAATATAATTGGCATCGCTACGAGGCCATCCGTTTAAATCTTTGCTCATGAAACGTTTTATCTTAGCAATATTTCTTCTTGCTAAAAAAACTACACAAACGATTAAAACGCCAAATGCTAATATCTCAAAAAAGTTGATTGCAAAAGTATATAAGCCACCAAGCATGCCAAGAAACAAACGATGTGTTCCAAACAAACCATCTAAAATAATTTCTAATACCTCTATATTGATGATGATGAAACCTGCATAAATAATAAAATGCATAACCGCTACAAATGGTTTGCTAAACATTTTGCGCTGCCCAAGAGCTAATAAAACAACATTTTTCCAACGAAGTTTGCTATCGCCTTTAAATTCTTCTGGCTTGCCAAGAAAAATATTTTTACGGATGCGGGTTATGTTTTTTGTAAAAAGCCACACAGCAAAACCTGTGAGTGCAAGGAAGATAATTTGCGGGATGTAGTGCATTATTAATTCTATTTCGTATAAATTATTTTACTTTCGTAATTTGATTTTTATTCAAATATTCTTTGAATTCTGTAAAATTCATTTTATCTGTTTCTTTGGCAATTTTTTCTTTTATTGCTCTAAAAACTTTTACAGTATCAAATGTTTTTTCTATTTTAACTTTCGTCTTCATCGTTTACAATTTCTTTGGGTGAACGAATATCAAGTTGAATATAACCATTACGTAAATTTACAGCGTTATATCCACGTATTCTAAAAACATTTAAAATAAGTTTAAAATTCCAACTAATTAAGTAATCAACTTTATAAAGTGTGGCTGTAGCAATATGTCTGCAATCGTCTGCGCTTGTTTTCCCTACAACTTTTTCATCAATATACATTTGAGCAAGTTTAAAAGCATCTTCGGTTACTTGCACAAATTCCATGTTTTCTTTTTGTAATGCTTGAAAAAAATCTCGAACATTTTCAGGAGCATTTTTTAATTCGGCTACAGAAAGGTCAGAATAAACACAAATGATCTGTCCGAGTGTTACTTTTTCAAACAATAAAGTCGTTATTTCTTCAAATTCTTCATCGTAAACACCTCCAAATACAGAGGTGTCAAAATATAACCGAGGTTTCATTTTATAAAGTTAAATCACTTTTCATAATCAAATCGTATTTCTGTTAATTTGTTTTGAAAGTGATGGAAATTTAGTTGAAATTATAAAATACAAAATTATCATTCTTTGTGTTATTTTAGCACTTGGTTACAAAGCCACAAATAGCACAAATGATTTTAACAAAAACCTCCGCCGATAAAAAGCTACGCCGCATGGCGCTAGAAATTGCAGAACGTAATGCCGATAAGCCTGCCATTATTATTATTGGCATCAAAGAAAACGGACTTTTTATTGCTAAAAAAATTGAACAATTTTTGCAGCCTATTTTTAATGGCGCCGTAAAAACAATATCGCTTAGTATAAATAAAAAAAGCCCCGAAAGAATAGAACTTAGCGAAGAAGTAAACTTACAAAATCAAGTGATTTTATTGGTGGACGATGTGGCCAATAGTGGCAGAACAATGTTGTATGCATTGGCACCTTTGCTAGAGCGCTACCCAAGCCAAATAGAAACACTTGCATTGGTAGAGCGTACGCACAAACTTTTTCCGGTCGCATTAAATTATGTGGGGTTGTCGGTTTCTACAAAAGAAGAAGAGAATATAGAAGTGATGGTGGATGGTGGGGAAGTGATGGGTGCGGTGATAAAAATGGCCCCCTAAATCCCTCGAAGGAAAAGCCCCCTAAATCCCCCGCTGGGGGACTTTAGTCTCCGATAATTTGAAAATCTTTTCATTAAATATAGTGAAACAGATTGCATAATTAAAGCCAAATTGAAAAGCAAATGTTGAACGGAGCGTCGCCAATGAAGCCCAATCAAGGTTCTTCAGCTCGTAAAAAAAAATAAAACACTTTAAATAAAACGAAATAATCTCAATACTAAATACTAATATAAAAATACTCTCAAAACATGAAACATTCTAAAATTTTACTCCTTTTTATTTTTATAACAAATGCATTTATTGCTAAAGCCGATGAAGGTATGTGGTTGCCACAGTTATTAGGTAAGCTTAATGAAAGCCGCATGAAAAGCCTTGGCATGAAGATAAGTGCCGATGACATTTACAGCATAAACCATGGTAGTTTGAAAGATGCTATTGTGAGTTTTGGTGGGTTTTGTACTGGTGAAATTATTTCGAGCAAGGGGTTGGTGCTTACGAACCATCATTGCGGTTTTGATGCCATACAAAATCATTCATCGCTGGAGCATAATTATATACGTGATGGTTTTTGGA
>JAYSOC010000563.1:0-2819 GCA_043723285.1 Ferruginibacter sp.
ATTCGTTAAATATAGAATTGTTTACTGTTGTGTGTTTAATCAAAAGTTAAATTATATACATTACAATCCTGTAAAGGCGGGTCTTTGTAATTTACCTGAAGAATATTATTTTTCTTCTGCTTTATTTTACGAAAATGGTATAGATTATTTTGGGTTTATTGAGCATTATTTGGGATAGAGGCTTTAATTTTTTAGGATTATCGTGTTGGGTTTATTATAATTGGTAGGCTGGTCGAAGCCTCGGCGCCCCACGGGTGGTGGCGATGCCGCTCACGAGCGTACGAGGTGACTAACGCTGGCAGAGTATATTTTTAGCCGATAAATCGGAAAGACATAGAAAATGTCTTTTCAATTTATCGGTTATTTTTTGCCATTAATAAAGCATATTTTTGCACCGTGAAAGAATTTAGACACCAACATAAGCG
Source organism: Ferruginibacter sp. (assembly GCA_043723285.1). Classification (GTDB taxonomy): domain Bacteria; phylum Bacteroidota; class Bacteroidia; order Chitinophagales; family Chitinophagaceae; genus Ferruginibacter. The sequence continues at coordinate 426 of JAYSOC010000563.1, forward strand.
ACCAAAGAAAAACACCCTTGTAATAGGCCGAACGGCTATTATAGCTGCCATGAAAGAAGGGAAACAGCTCGATAGAATTTACATGCAGACGGCTGTGCATGGAGATACCATTGATGAAATAAGAATATTAGCAGAACGCTACATGATTCCTATAAACAAAGTGCCTGTAGAAAAACTGAACAACTTTAATGTAAGTAACCACGAAGGTTGTATAGCGCAAATAAGCAAAATACAGTATCAAGATTTGCAAGATGTAATTTCATTTGTAGTAGAAAAAGGAGAAGTGCCTTTGTTTATTATTTTAGATGGCATAACCGATATTAGAAATATTGGAGCAATAGCACGAAGTGCTTTTTGCTTTGGTGTAAATGCCATTATTATCCCAGATAAAGGTGTAGGTTCTTTAAATGAAGATGCTATACTTACAAGTGCTGGTGCACTTGAGCAAATTGCAGTGTGCCGTGTAAATAGTTTGATGAAAGCGGTAGATGATTTGCACATGAATGGTATAAAAGTTTTTGCTAGTGTAATGGGTGCTACTACAAAATCGTATGAATGTAATTTTGCAGAACCTACAGCCATTGTGATGGGTGCAGAAGAAAAAGGAATTTACCCTGCATTGATGAAAGTGTGCGATGAAAAATTTGCAATACCCATGACGGGTGATTTTGATTCGTTGAATGTGAGTGTGGCTACAGGGATTATTTTGTATGAAGCAGCAAAGCAAAGGGTAGCCCCCTAAATCCCCCGAAGGGGGACTTTAGTCCGTAATCTTTTTAGTCTTTAATAAAATACAAAATAACACTTCAAGTATGTTTGAAGATTCCAATAATTCACAGGGTTCAAAAGTCCCTCCTTCGGAGGGATTTAGGGAGGCTTTTCCTTCCGAGGGATTTAGGGAGGCTTTGTCTCTAATCGAATGCCCAAGAGATGCCATGCAAGGTTGGCCGCACATTATTTCTACCGAAAAGAAAATACAATACTTAAGTGCATTGTTGCAATGTGGTTTTGATACATTAGATTTTGGAAGTTTTGTTTCGCCAAAAGCTATACCACAAATGGCGGATACGGGAGAGGTGGTTAGGAATTTGGAATTGGGTTATAGTAATACAAAGCTTCTTGCAATAATTGCAAATGAAAGAGGAGCAGCAGATGCAGTATGTTACGACCAAATTTCTTTTTTAGGTTTTCCATTTTCTATCTCAGAAACTTTTCAGCAGCGCAATACAAATTCATCTGTAGATGAATCATTGAAGAGAGTAGAAGATATACAAGAACTTTGTATAAAAAATAAAAAAGAATTGGTTGTGTATATATCCATGGGTTTTGGAAACCCATATGGTGATTTGTATAATGAAGAGATTGTAATAAATCGTACAAAACAAATTACAGAACTTGGTGTAAAAATTATTTCTATTGCAGATACAGTTGGGCTTGCAACAGCAAATGAAGTGAGTGTGTTAATGAAAAATATTATTCCGGAATTTAAAAATATTGACATTGGTGTACACTTACACTCTGCACCTTTAGATAGAGAGGCAAAGATAGAAGCAGCTTTGGGTGCAGGTTGTACAAGATTTGATGCAGCTATAAATGGTATTGGCGGCTGCCCAATGGCAGGTAATGATTTGGTAGGCAATATGGATACTGAAGTAATGCTAAACTATTTAGAAAACAAAGGATATGAGTTAAATATTGATAAAGTAGCTTTGCAAAAATGTAGTGTGATGGCGAATGAAATTTTTGTATAGCATGATTGTTTTGCCGAGAAGGCGGAAGGCGTTTAAATGAAAATAAGTCGGGGTTTAGTTTTGCTTCGCAAAACGATTTCAACAAAGAAGTTTAAAGATTTAGAGCTGACTTAGGACTTAGTCTTTAAAATTTTATTTCTTTTTTAATCAATTCCATTTTGTAATGTAGATTTGAGTTTGGTAAAATCTTAAATCAACAATCTTAAATCTTAAATCTTAAATCAACAATCTTAAATCTTAAATTCCTTATGCAATTTCGCTCTGAATATACTCCCAAACCTTTCTCCATAAAAATGAAACACACCGATAAATTATTATTGGTGGGCTCATGCTTTACAGAGCAAATAGGGAAGAAGCTTGCTGCGCATAAGTTTGATGTATTAGAAAACCCAAATGGCATTTTGTTTAACCCAATGAGTATTGCAAAAGCTGTAATGAATTATGCTAATAGAAAAATGTTTACAGAAGATGAACTGTTTTATTACAACGAACTTTGGGCTAGTAGAGAGCACCATACACAATTTTCAAATATTGAAAAAGATGCTGCACTAAATTATATAAACGAATCGCAACAAAAAGCAATTGATTTTATTAAAACAGCTGATTGGATTTTGCTTACCCTAGGCTCGGCCTTTGTATATGA
>JAYSOC010000564.1:0-18276 GCA_043723285.1 Ferruginibacter sp.
TGCTTTCTTGCGCCTACTTCATCCAATACATCTATGGCTTTATCTGGCAATAAACGATCGGTCATGTAGCGGTCGCTTAGTTTTACACAAGCTTCTATGGCTTCTTGGCTATACGTTACATTGTGGTAATCTTCGTATTTGCTTTTTATGTTGGTGAGTATTTCTATGGCTTCATCTACACTTGGTTGCTCTACCAATACTTTTTGAAAACGACGATCGAGTGCGCCATCTTTTTCTATGTGTTGTCGGTATTCATCTAACGTAGTTGCACCAATACATTGCAGCTCTCCACGTGCCAATGCTGGTTTAAAAATATTGCTCGCATCTAAACTTCCACTTGCGCCACCTGCTCCTACAATGGTATGTATTTCGTCTATAAATAAAATAACATCTTTGTTTTTTTCTAGCTCATTCATAATGGCTTTCATACGCTCTTCAAACTGGCCACGGTATTTTGTACCGGCTACCAATGCCGCCAAGTCTAGACTTACCACACGCTTATCAAACAACACACGGCTTACTTTGCGTTGTACAATGCGCAATGCTAATCCTTCTACAATAGCAGTTTTACCCACACCTGGTTCTCCAATTAAAATTGGATTATTTTTCTTTCTACGAGATAATATTTGTGATACTCTTTCTATTTCGTTTTCTCTACCTACTATAGGATCTAATGTTCCACTTTCTGCCAAACGAGTAATATCTCTACCAAAATTATCGAGCACTGGTGTTTTTGTTTTTGGCAAATTAGTAGCACCAGGTTTTGCTGGTTTTTGTGCGCCAAACTTTTTACTATCATCATCAAAATCATCTTCATCATTAAACTCCATGCGTGGCACATCGGTTGACACAAAACCCAATTCGTTTTTAAACAAATCATAATCCACATCAAACTGATTGATAATTTGTGTAGCAATATTTTCTTTGTTTTTTAAAATAGATAGCATTAGGTGTTCGCTTTCGGCATTGGTACTTTTTAATGCCTTTGCTTCTAACACCGTTATGCGAATTACTTTTTCTGCTTGCTTGGTAAGTGGTAAGGAATTTATGTTGGCTATGTTTTTTCCTGTTTTATCTTTTACGGCAAGTTCTATTTCTTTGCGCAGCTCATACACATCTACATTGAGTGTTTTGAGGATTTTTACGGCGGTGTTTTCGCCATCTCTTATAAGCCCGAGTACCAAATGTTCGGTACCAATAAAGTCATTTCCGAGCCTTAAAGCCTCTTCTCTGCTGTACGAAATGATCTCTTTTACTTGTATTGAAAAATTATTATCCATTCTGTTGGTTTTTGCTTGTACAATGTTAACGAAAAAAAGGGGCGTTTAAGTCTAAATAATATCATAAATGTTGATAAGTGTATAATATTTATTCTTATTTACGAAAAGAAAGAGAATTCCTATTTTAAAAATCGGATATTTCTATATCTTAGTTGCTCAATTACTCCTTAATAATGAATGTCAAAATAGATACCAAAGAAAAATTTACCGTTATAACGCCACAAGCAACTATTATTTCTGCTAATATGACAGAAGATATAGAAAAGCTTGCCGAAAATGCCACAGAAGCAATTCCTCATCTCGTAATAAAAATGAGCGAAGTAAAAAATATAGCGCCAGAAGCTGCACACAAATTAGCCGATGTACAACAAGCTTTTTATGAACGTGATTGCTCTTTTGTTATCTGCGAACTGCAACCAGATGTAGAAGCCGTTTTTGAAAAAGAAGAATTGCTGGAACTGATGAACATAACACCTACCGAAAGCGAAGCTTGGGATATTGTACAAATGGAAGAGATAGAAAGGGAGTTGATGAATGATTTTGAGGATGAGTAAGCAGTTGGCAACTCCAGAAATAATATTATAAAAACTTAAGCAGCATATTCACAAATAAAACAGTCTAGTTAAAAAATTAACCCCAATTACATACATTGTTAGCGCTCACTATACTTGGAAATAACTCTGCCATTCCTGCCTATGGGCGCAACCCTACAGCGCAAGTAGTACAATCCAACGACGAAAATTATTTGATAGATTGTGGCGAAGGAACACAACTGCAACTAACCAAATACAGCATTAAGCGCAGCAAAATAAATAAGATTTTTATTTCTCACTTGCATGGCGATCATTATTTTGGTTTGATAGGCCTTATTTCTAGCATGGGTTTAATTGGCCGTACAACAGATTTACATATTTATGCTCCGCCATTATTAGAAAAAATTATTCAGTTACATTTAGAAGCAGCCAACACTACCCTTCCATATCAGTTGTATTTTCATGCAATAACCAACGAAGGAGAAATTGCCAACGATAAAAAAATATCGGTAAAAGCTTTTAAAGTAAATCATCGAATAGAGTGCTATGGTTTTTTATTTACCGAAAAGAAAAACCCTCGCAAAATTTTACCAGAAAAAGTGAAGGCTTACGAAATACCAGAAGCATTTTATGGTGAATTGCAAAAAGGTAAAGATTATACAACAAAAAAAGGTACCATCATTGCTAATGAAGATGTAACCGAAGCTGCTACGAATGCTCGTATATATGCTTACTGTGCAGATACAATTTATGATGAAGCAATTGTAGAAAAAATAAAAGGTGCGCATGTTATTTATCATGAAACTACTTACCTTAAAGATTTGGAAGAACGTGCGGCTGCTAGGTTTCATTGCACAACAGTGCAAGCTGGCAATATTGCAAAACTAGCAGGTGTAGAAAAATTATTGATTGGGCATTTTTCTTCTAAGTACGAATTACTTGATGATTTTCTTACAGAAACCAAAACCGTTTTTGAAAATACAGAGCTGGCTTTGGAAGGTGCTTGCTTTAAGATTTAAGAATTACGATTTAAGATTTAAGATTACAACACAATCCCTTTTTGCACATATTTTTTCACTTCGGCTTGCAATGCATGGCTCAGCGGCACTCCTGGCAAACGAAGTACATTTTCTATAATACCCATTTCGGCCAAAAATGCTTTTACACCTGATGGATTATTTTCTGCAAACAATAATCTGTATGCTTCTACCAATTGGTTATTTATTTTTACCGCTGCAGGATATTCATTTTTCATACAATGATTTACCATGGTAGTAAATGCTTTTGGGTAAGCATTGACAGCTACACTTATTACACCATCCATACCGCAAGCCATTTCTGGTAGCACCAAATCATCATCGCCACTGGTTACTAAAAAATGATCGGGTCTTCCTTTTAATATTTCAATAGCTTGTTGTATATCGTTGCTCGCTTCTTTTACTCCTGCTATATTGCTTATTTCTGAAAGGCGCAGGGTTGTATTGGCAAGCATGTTTCTACCTGTACGGCCTGGTACATTATATAAAATAATTGGCTTTGGCGATGCTGCTGCTAATGCTTTGTAATGTTGAAAAATACCTTCTTGCGATGGTTTGTTGTAATACGGGCTTGCGCTTAAAACCGCTACTGCACCTTCGAGCGGGTAAGTTTGCAAATCGTCTATTACCGATGCTGTATCGTTGCCACCAATACCAATCACCATTGGCACACGCCCAGCAATATGTTTTTGCGTAAAATTTATTATCGTCTTTTTTTCTTCGGTAGAAAGTACTGGCGTTTCGCCTGTAGTGCCAAGTGTTACAATATAATTTACGCCATTACTAATAATATAATCTATCAATTTGCCAAGGGCGTTATAATCAACAGAAAGGTCGCTTACAAATGGAGTGATAATGGCAACGCCAGTACCAGATAAAATACTACGAAAGTTCATACAAAAAATTTGTACGAAGTTACTAGAAAAAAAGTGGCTTTTTAAATACTAATTACCCCTAAAAAATAAAATTATTAAAAAGTATATCCAACAGAAAAAGAAAATACATTAGTCAACCGTTTTGCGGTAGTGGGAGGTAAGTAATAATCTATATAAAAGTTTGGAGAAATTATAAAATTACCAATGTAATAATCTGCACTTAAAGATAAAGCTATCGATTGAAATGCGAACCGAGAATTTGCGTTTTGTGTAAGAGATTTTAATCTTCTATTTCCACCAGCAACAATTGTTGCTGCTCTAAGATTTGTAATGGTACTTTTAAACTTTTCGCTACCTGCATTCACTACAATTTGTGGCGTAAAAGTAAGCGTCCCTTTTTTAGTAAATACACTATCAAAATTAAAAACATGTTCTATACCTAATGATACAGAAAAATCTTTTATATCATTTTTTGTGGTATCAAAAATTGCTATTGTTCTATTAGGTAATTTTAAAGAATCTCGAAAAGTAATTTCGTTAAAAGTACCAGACGCATAGCCAATAGATAAGGTTGGCTGAATATAAGTTTTTGTATATCCCAAAAATGCATACAAATCATTTTGATAAGTAGAATTAGAATTATAAGACTTTGTATCTGCAATAAATTTTGTAAAAGAAATACCAGTGCTTATTTTATTAGATTTGTAATCATATGATGGAGTAATGGCGGTTTGATACGCTTTTAAATTGCCATTTTCGGAGGTAAAATATGGAGTAACAGAAAAACCAAAACCGCTTTTATGATGATAAGAAATACTTGGTGTGTAGTACAATTTATTCACTTGTGCTTGTGTGGCATTTACCGAATTATTGTTCACACTAAATGATCCGTTACCCAAGCCAATAGAAATATCAAAATAACTCGTTGGTTTTTCATCTAAACTATCTAATAATGCCAAAAACAATTTTGCATCTTCTAAAGAGTCCAATACTTTTTTTTCACTACTGGTTTGTGCAGATAAATTGATTGTACTAAAAATAACAGATAATAATAGTAAGATTTTTTGCATGTTTTGGCAGATAACTTTTAAGACGTAAGCAAATGTAGAAGGTTTAATGCCCTAAATAAAAAAAGAATTTCTATTTGCATAAAAATTCTTTTTAAAATACTTAATTTAGTTCTAGTTAGCTATTAATAATCCTAGATTTATGAAGATAATTATTATTCTCACTAAAAATAAAAAGGCAAGAGCCATTTTTTATTTTTTCAATTATAGGTTTGCTTAGTTTTTCTGGCACTGCTGGACACCCCCAACTTCTCCCTATATGACCCTGGCTGCGTGCCAAATCTTCACTAACATATGGCGCACCATGCATTACAATTGCTCTTTCGTAGGCCATGTCGTTTATACCATTTTCCAAACCTTCTAATTTCATTGAAAATCCATTCTTGCCTGTATAAGTACTAGATGTTTTGTAAAACCCTAAACTACTTTGCAAACTTTCCGGAATATTAGAAAATTGTGTTGCCATTTCGCCTCCACTACCCTGTCCATGTGCAACGTAAGTATTAAACAAAATTTTATAATTATTTAAATCAATAACGAATAATCTTTTTTGAGCAGAAGGTCTTGAAAAGTCAATAATAGAAATGATATGGTCGTTTGCAATTTTTCCTTTTGATATTAAATACTCATACCCTTTTATAGCATAATGAAATGCATGTTCTGATAAGCCATATAAATTTAATTTTAGGCTATCATAAACTTTATAAGCATTACTCATTTTATTTTCTGCAACATCTGGTGTAATGATTAGATCTAGTGTTTTTATTTTTATAAAAGGTTTTCCAGTAGCAAATGCCATGGGCACATGAATCATACAAGCTAATGCTGCTAAAAAAAATAGGTACGCTGTCTTTATTTTAAACTTTTTCATAAAATTCGGATTGAGCTTTAAAAACGAAAAATCAAAGTATCTATTGTGCTATACTGATAAATTGAACTTTAATGACTATTAAAAATTTCAAGCGCAAAAGTATTTGTACTTATGTTTAAGCTTTGTTAATGTCTATAGAAAAAAATGTTATAATATTATTCCATATATCGTTATATATTGATTTTAATATAATTCACATATTATTATTTTAAAATATTTGTGTCACAAAATTTTAAATTTGCTTCTTTTAATTTGAGAAAATCATAGAAGTTGCACATAATACTGCTAGCAATAAAGCTATTTTGTAGTAAAAGATTGACAAATGAAAAAAGGGAATAAAATTACTTTCGGTTTGATTTGCAGTATTTGAAACGCAGGACTAATCAAATTTAACAAAAAACATTTTCAAGATTGTATTAGAAAACGCTATTGCCAATTTATTTGTATATGTAGATGCTAGTTGCCATAAAACAAAACTACTTCCCTATTTTTAAATGAGTTTTAAAATAACATCAGATGAATAAAAAGATTATTTCTATTACATTTTTTGCATTAATGTTTCTATCGATAAATGCACAAAAAAGAGCTTCATCAGAGCAAGCAGCTTCCTTCTCAGTAGCATTTGGCAGTAACCAATTTACTACTGCATTAAATTATCAATACTTATGGAATTTTGGTAAAAAGAAACAATGGCAAATGGGAGCAGGTGCAAGACTTACCAATAATTTCGGGAATAAAAATTTTTATATAACCGCACCAGCTAAATTAACTAGTGGCAAAACTGGACCAGCAGTTTTTTTTGCAGACCAAATAATACAAAATATAGATTCGCTTTACTTTTTAAAAACACAAACCAATGCACTTAACATTACATTAAATTTTGGTTATAAAATAAACGATAAATTTACCGTAGGTTTTAATATAGATGCTATAGGTTTTTCTTTTGGCGGAAACCAATCCGCAACATACTATGGCAATGGAGGAACTGTGGGTGCAACTTCAGCAAAGCCTACAAGTTTTAATTTGTTATTGGTAAGCGACAATGATTTAGGCACATTAAACAGTGAATTTTTTGCTCGATATAATTTTAATAAAAAATGGGGGGCAAAACTTGGTTTTCAATTTTTATTTACAGAATATACTGCAGCTTATAAAATACAAACAACTCCTGCTGGAGATAAGAATGATAGGTTTAGGAATAAATCGAGTGAAATATCAATAGGCACAACTTATCAATTTTAAGATAAACAAAATAAGAATTTATGAAACTAATAAAATTAATATTTGCAACCTTATTGATAAGCCATTGCGCTTATGCACAAACCTATACTGCAACCGATGATGGAAGTAAAGTACATTTTACTATTAAAAATTTTGGCATTAAAACAGGTGGCGATTTTACGGGTTTAAAAGGAACAATTGTATTTAACCCAAAAGCATTAGCAACAAGTTCTATGAATGTGTCAGTAAATGCAACAACTGTAAATACAGACAATGGCGCAAGAGATAAACACCTGCGCAAAGAAGAATATTTTAATGTTGAAAAATTTCCTACTTTAAGTTTTGTGAGTACAAAAATTACTGAAAGTAGTGTAGTAGGTCGTTTTTTTGTATTAGGTAATCTAACTATAAAAGGAATTACAAAAGCAGTACAGTTTGGCTTTAGTGCTACACCCTCTGCAACTGGTTATTCATTTGTAGGTGATTTTGAAATAAACCGTAGAGATTTTGGTGTGGGTGGAAGCAGCTCCGTAATGGCAGATAAATTAAAAATTAGTTTAAACGTAACTACAAAAAAATAAAAATGAATTTTAATAGTATTTTATCCCCAGTACTTTCACAATTATCAGAAAGCATATCCTTGCTTTCTGATAATGAGTATTCGCAAAAATCTTTGTTGCTAAATGGCAGTACGATAGGTGGACATACAAGACACGTGATAGAATTATTTCAGTGCCTTATTAATGGCTACAACGATGGTAAAATTAATTACGAGCATCGCAAAAGAGATATTGAAATAGAAAGTAATAAGAATTTTGCTTGTAGTTTGTTAGATAACATTGCTGATGCATTGCAACTCCCAAACAAAGCATTGCACTTGCATGGTTTTTATAGCGAAAGCGAAACAGATGAATGCAGTGTGAGTGCAAATTTTTACAGAGAGTTAATTTATAATTTAGAACATACCATTCACCATATGGCATTGATTCGTGTGGCCATCAATGAAGTAAGTAATATTAATTTACCGGAAAATTTTGGTGTAGCATCTGCCACCATGCAATACAAAAAATTATGTGTACAGTAACTTTTGTACCATCGGCATCAGGCTATTTTTTAACAAGTAATAGAGATGAAAAAAATACTCGAGCAAAGGCATTGGCGCCTGCTGCTTATATTATTAATGACGTAGAATTAATTTTCCCTAAAGATGCAGATAAAGGTGGGACATGGATTGCATTAAAAGAAAATGGTGAATCGCTTTGTTTATTGAATGGTGCTTTTGAAAGTTTTGTGGATACAGGAATGTACAAAATAAGTAGGGGTACAATTGTTTTACAAATTGCTGCTACCAATAATTTAATTGAAGCTTTTAGTAATATTGATTTAATAGATACTGCGCCTTTTACATTAGTTATTGTATTTGATAAAAAATTATTTGAATGCAGATGGGATGGTAAAAAAAAATATTGCAAACAATTAGATAATACTATTGCACATATTTGGAGTAGTGCTACATTATACAACCCAGCCCAACAAGGCAAAAGGCAATACTGGTTTGAGCAATGGCAAATAAACGATCCTACTCCATTGCAAGAAGATTTATTTAACTTTCATAAAAATACTGGTGATGGAAATGTGGAAGATGATTTGATAATGAATAGAAAGAATAAATATTTTACGGTAAGTATTACAGGCATATCAGTAAACTATAAGGAATATTTAATGCAATACGAAGACATAATACATCATGAACGCTACAACATTAACTCTGCATACGAACGAATTGCAAACTAAAGAGGCTACTACAAAAAAGCAAACCGCTCCATTTTTTATAAAGTTATTTAACTGGGAGTATTGGAGTTTTAATGTTGTGTATTTCCCTATTTTCTTTTATTGGTTTTATTTATGCTTACGTGCACGAAGTTTATTTTTCTTCAATGCAAGTAACCCTACCATAGAAAATGGTGGATACCTAATGGAACGTAAAAGCGATATTTACGACATTATGCCACAAGTTTATTACCCAAAAACATTGTTGGTTAAAGAAAATTTATCAAGAGAACAAATAACATCATTAATACAGGCAGATAATTTTAAATTTCCTGTAATAGTAAAACCAGATATTGGTGGTAAAGGCAGAGGCGTAAGAAAAATTGATAATATAGAGGATGCAGTAGCATACATACTATTTGCACAATTCCCAATGCTGGTTCAGGCTTTAGTAGAATATAAACATGAAGCAGGTATTTTTTATTATCGCTTTCCATGGGAAGAAAATGGACGAATATCTGGTGTAGTAACCAAAGAATTTTTAGCAGTAACCGGCGATGGTGTAAGTACAATGGAAGATTTGGTAATGCAAAACCCACGTTTTATTTTACAACTAGACGCCTTGCGTAGAATGCGAGAAATAAATTTACAAGAAATACTAAAAGCAGGCGAAGAAAAAATAATGGTACCATTTGGTAACCATGCTCGTGGTGCAAAATTTATAGATAGTACAAAGCAAGTAACCCCTGCTTTAGAAAAAACCATAGATGATATTTGCAAACAAGTACCAGGCTTTTATTTTGGCAGGTTAGATACCATGTACACCAACTGGCAAGATTTAACCGAAGGGAAAAACATTAGCATCATAGAACTCAATGGTGCAGGCAGCGAACCTACACATATATACGACCCATCGCACTCTATCTTTTTTGCATGGAAAGAAATTATACGACATTTAAATTTGCTCTCTCGCATTAGTGTATATAATCACAAGCAAAATAATATCCCCTATTTATCTTTTAAAAAAGGTATAAAAATGTTTAAGGAAGTGAAGGGTGTAGAAAAGAAATTAGATGGATTGTTATGAAATAATTTTTTATTCATTAACACTTTTTTGAAAACACAGCAAGCAATAAAATTGTATTTAATAAAAATTAAATTACAATGAAACAACTTTTACTTTTAGTTTTATTCATCACACTTTACACGAGCATTACTCATGCGCAAACGCCTCTACGAAAAACACATTTTAATGTAGAAAAAACTCTAGCCATACAGGGTTATGACCCAGTGACATACTTTACACAAAACAAAGCTGTAAAAGGAAACAAACAATTTGCTGCAAATGCTGATGGCGTTATTTATTATTTTTCTAGCTTAGCCAATAAAGATTTATTTGTAAAAGATTATAGCAAGTACGAACCCCAATATGGTGGCTGGTGTGCATATGCCATGGGCGCTACAAATACAAAAGTAGAAATAGACCCAGAAACATTTAAAATCATAAATGGAAAACTGTATTTGTTTTACCATAGTTGGGTTAACAATACCCTAAACAAATGGAACAAAGACGAAGCAAACTTAAAAGCCAAAGCCGATAAAAACTGGTCATTATTGTACAAATAATAAAAAATAAAAAATGAATATTAAAAAATATATTTCCATCGCATTAAGAATAGTTGCTGCTGTTATTTTGTTACAAACATTGTATTTTAAATTTACTGCGCAGCCAGAATCTGTAGAACTATTTACAAAGCTAGGCGTAGAACCTTGGGGAAGAATTGGCACAGGTATTATAGAATTGGTTGCAAGCATATTATTACTGCTACCATCAACTGCGTTCGTTGGTTCTTTACTGGGTATGGGTTTAATGAGTGGCGCTATTCTATCTCACTTAGCGGTTATTGGCATAGAATCTAAAGGAGATGGAGGACAATTGTTTATGCTGGCAATAATTGTTTTATTATGCTGTTTAATAACTTCAATATTACATAAGGAGCAAGGGATATCACTCTATAAAAAACTCCTAAAGAAAAATATTTAATTTAAAAATGGTTACTAAATAAAAATTAGTAGCCGTTTTTCATTTAGCTAAAAGATAAAAATAGATTATGTCATTTAGTATTAAAAAAATATTTCTAATTTTATTACTATCTGCAATGTATTCTTTTTGCGTTGCACAAGATAGTAGCAAAATATTTTTTTCTTCTTCGATAGGCATGTTTTTTCCTGAATCTGATTTTGCAAAATCTTATAAAAATTCTTTAGCATTAAACTCAGGAATAGAATACAAGTTGAATAAATTTTACTTTGCACAATTTGTACTAAATTTTAATGCTATAAAATACAATCAGCAAGTAAAAGATGCAAATTCAGATTATCTTTTTCAAAAGACAAATAGCTCCGTTTTATTAGTCGGTATAAATTTGGGAAGGAATATTTATTTCAACAAAAAAGCTAGTGTTTATTTATCGCCTTACCTAGGTATTGGTTATGCAAACATTGGTGAGCCTCGTTTAAAGCTAGATACTACAAATAAAATAATTGAACAAAATGTAGTAAGGATGCAGGGCTTGTTTACTAGACAAGGAATACGATTTTCTATAAAAACAAAATTCAAATTTTTACAAACTTTATACATTGATGGGTCATATTGGTCGTCTAAAATTAATATACAAAATAGCAACCCAAGAGCAATAGCAGTAATTGTAGGTACTAAAATGAGTTTGTAAATAAGTATAAAATCAATAATGAATTTTTAAGCAAATCATGTAAATTACTGTTACATATTTAAGCAACATAATAATGATAGTTGAAAAAAGAAAAGGTGCAAGATCCATAAAAGATATTCGAACAAATATTTTAGCCCAATTAAACAATGGCGAAATAGAAACAGTAAACCTTATGGAATGGTTGGCTATTGACCAAAAGAAATTACTATTAAATGTATTTGTGCAATTATATAGAAAAAAATATTACAACCGAATTATTACTGCTATTGAAAACCTACAGAAAATAACCGTAAATACAATTAACGAAACCATTGGTGCTGTGCTGTTTGCAGAAGCCAATTCCAATAAAGACAAAACACTGTTTACTATTTTAGCAACACATACTTCAGACTCTGTGCGCTGCTAGGCTTGTTATTGTATTAGCAAAAACGAAAAGCTTACAACAAAACAAACTTTACAACAAATACAACCCTTTGCCGCAGAAAATCATTTTGGCATAAGAGAAATTGCTTGGCTTTCTGTAAGGTCTATCATTGCACAAAACTTAATAGAAAGTATAGCTATACTTTCTACTAGGACCATTTCTACAAACGAAAACATACGTCGCTTTGCAAGCGAAGCTACTAGACCACGAGGTGTATGGTGCGAACATATAGATTTGCTAAAACAACAACCAGAATTAGCTTTATCCATTTTACAATCATTAAAAAATGACCCTGCAAAATATGTACAAGATAGTGTGGGCAATTGGCTTAACGATGCTAGTAAAACACAAGCAGCATTTGTAATAAAAATTTGTAAACAATGGGAGAAAGAAAGTAAGAGTAAAGAAACAGCTTATATTATTAAGAAAGCGTTGAGGAGTATAGAGTAGTAAATTATACAGTCCCCTTCAAAACCACATCAGCATCTGGCACAGTAGCACCGCCATTTTTTTCTAAGGTTACAGTAAATTCTTTCGCATCTTCGGGCATACCACTCACCTCCACAAAACGATCTCTAATTTTATCGTTTATCATGCCCACGTTTACTTGCTTGCCATTTACATTTGCCCAAAGTTGGTAATCATAATTTTCGCCAGATGGTACAAGGTGATGTATCATTACATATGCTTTACCAGTTTTTTTATCCCAAAACATTGTACAACGGCATATTGCATGATACCCTTGCCCAATCATGGCTATAGGAGTAATGGTAGGATCTTTTAAAATATTATAATTTGCAAGAGGCAACGATGATGGCAAATTATTTTTAACTGCTAATTCCGCAGCTTGTGTTTTATTTTCTTTGTATTGTGTGTAATTAAAAAAAGCGCTTACACCAAATAATAATACCGAAGCTGCAGCTATCAATTTTACCCAACTCAATCTTTTTACTTTCTTATCTTCTGCAGGCATTTGTACAACTGGCTTTCCTAAAGATTGTAATGCTTGTAAAATTTTATCATCAGTATTTACACCCGGCAAAAATGCATTTCTCATCATTTTGTTTTCCAGTTCTATTTCAAAATTAATGATGGCCTTATCCAATATAGCATACTTCTGGCGCAAAAGCTCCAGTTCGTTTTTTTCTTCGGCAGTACATAATCCCATTACGTACTGCTCAATAATACCGGATGATATGTAGTTTTCTATATTCAATTATACAAATTGTTTTCTTAATTCTATTAATGCGTTTCTTAACCTTGTTTTAACAGTCCCAATAGGAATATTTAGTGTTTTCGCTATCTCTTCTTGGGTAAACCCATTATAATAAGAAAGTTCCAACACGTTTTTATAATCCTCCCTTAAAAGATGCACTTGCTTTCTTAGGCCAATGAGGTTAATATTTTGCTGATGTGTATCTTTTAAATCTAAAGTATATACAGAATCTTCGATGTTATCGTTTTTTTGCTGGCTCTTAAAATTTTTAGAACGAGTGGTATTGATGGTTGTGTTTCTTGTTAGTGTGTGCATCCAAGTAAATAAGCGACCTTTCGTTTCGTCATATTTCTCAATATTTTTCCAAACTGCCACAAAAACATCTTGCAATACATCGTTTGCAATTTCTGTATCATTTATAAATTGAGTAATGATAGAATACAATGCCCCACGATAATGCACATACAAATGTTTATACGCATCATTATCATGATTACGTAATGCTGCAACGAGTGTATCTTCTGTATATGTGAATTGTTCTTTCAAAAAATATTACAATGCAAATATTAATAATAATAAGCATTAAATGAAATAATTTATTTATAATAAAATTGAATGTAACAACATATATAATTTTTATTAAAATAACTAAAATTAAATAGGCCACCCAATTGGGCAGCCTATTTAATTTATTGCAAGAAAGAAATTTTATTGAACTTTTACCACTTTTCCTGTAGCAAGTTTTTTACCTGTAGCGTCCATTATGTAAACCATATATGTTCCCTGTTGTAATCTGCTCATGTCCACATCCATTCTTCCAAGGGTACCAACAATAGCAAATTCTTTAGCCATTACTCTTGCGCCCTTTTCGTCATAAATATTAAGCATTGTACCTCTTGTAGCACTATTAGATGTATTGAACCTTATATGCATCATAGAACTAACCGGGTTAGGATAAATAAATACTCTATCAAAAACCAAATTATCACTTGTAAGTGCATCTGTAACTTTTGTACTATTAGCATCTATTAAACTTGTACAACCAGTTGTAGGATCTGTAAGCGTTACTGTATAAGTTCCAGCATCATCTACCGGAACAACAATAAATGTTGTAGCCAAAGTATTTGGTATTGCAACGCCATTCTTTTTCCAATTGTAAATAAAGTTGCCGCCAGCTGGGCTTACAGTTGTTGTTAAAGTAGTATTTACAGTTGGGTTTGTATTTGATACCACAGCTCTTGTAAGTACAATACTTGGTCTAAGGCTCATGGTAAGTTTACCCGCAGCACTTGTATCTGCAGATATGCCAGTACCACATGGTACAGAAAAATACACTCTGTAATAAGTATTATTCAAATAATTTGGGGCTGCTGTAATTGCATACAATGCATTTGCTATACCAACTGCTGTACCATTTGCACCTGCAATATTTGTAAACGAACCAGCAACTCCGGTAAGAGATGTTTGCCATTGGTAAGTAATATTATTACCAGGCGAAGATGCATTTGCAGTAAATGAATAATTATCTCCTAAACAACCGCTAGTAGCAGTTGGTTGTAATGTAATAGCAACTGGGTTTGTAACTGTGAGCAAAGCACCACTAGATACTGTTGGTGTTGTTGGAGAACATGTACTCAAAATACTAACTCTGTAAATGTTTCCATTCATGGTTAATGCAGATGCACTTGTTGTATAACTCGCACTTGTAGCACCAGTAATATCAACAAAAACTGTAGGCGTAGCAGCTTGTGCAACTTGCCATTTGTATGTAAGACCAGTACCAGTAGCTGCTACGTTAAAAGTAGCCGTTTGCGGAATACATGCTTGTTGAGGTATTGGTTGTGTACCAATAACAGCAACAGTATTTACAGTAAGTTTTGCTGGTAATGAATTTGCAATTGCTGCACATGTAGTGGTTGTAATTACCAAACGATAATAAGTACCATTCATTGCTGGCGTAGTAATTGGAGTTGTATAAGTTGTAGTTGTAGCACCTGTTCCACCTACTACGTTTGCCCATGGCCCTGTAGCTAATGATGCAGATTGCCACTGATAAGTAGCTCCCGTACCTGAACCTGTAGCAGTAAATGATGCTGTTGATCCATTACATACTGTAGAATCGATAGGATTAGAAAGAGAAACAGCAGCAGTATTTACGGTAAGTATTACATTGTTTGATGTAACTGCATTACAAGTACCAGTTACTACTACATGATAAATATTGCCACTCATAGTAGCTGTTGTAGCAAGAGTTGTATAGTTAGCACTTGTAGCGCCAGCAATATTAGTATAGGCCGGTACCGCTGCTGTACTCACTTGCCATTGATAAGTAAGTGCAGTACCTGTAGATACTGACGTAAAAGTTGCAGTTGCACCTGCACAAACAGCCTGTACAACTGGTTGAGTTCCTATTGCAGTTGTTACGCTTACTCCTAAAGTAACTACACTAGAAGTTACTGAAGCAGGGCAAGTAGTAGTGCTAGCAACTACTTGATAAAAAGTAGGCGTAGTAATTGTTAAAGGAACAGTAGTATATGTTGCACTAGTTGCACCAGCTATATTTGTATAAGGCCCTCCAACAACTGTTGCAGATTGCCATTGATATGTAACCCCAGATCCGGAAGCAGCAGCTGTAAATGTAGCAGTAGCTCCCGTACAAGCAGTTTGGTTGGTTGGTTGAGTTGTAATTGCCGCTGCACTATTTACAGTAAGTGTTGCATTAGCAGATGTTGTGCTACCGCATTGTGTAGCAACAATACAATGATAAACTGTACCATTCATTGCAATTGTGGCGGCAGGAGTTGTGTAAGATGCAGCTGTTGCACCACCAATATTTACAAACGGCCCTGCTACAGTTGGTGCAGATTGCCATTGATAGCCAACACCTGGAGTTGCTGTAGCTACTGTAAAGTTTGCTGTAGCAGTTGCACATACAGATGTAGATACTGCATTAGTTGTTAATACTGGACCAGCACCTGCTGTTATTGTAAATGTAATTGTTGTTGTTTTTACAGATGCGCCTGTAGCTGTACCTGTAACGGTTATAATATATGTACCTGCAGAAAGTGAATTTGCATTATTTAAAGTAGCCACCGAAGTAGCACCTGGAGCTACTGGGTTTGCTGCAAAAGTAACCGTTGTACCAACTGGTACACCTGCAGTTGCTGCTAATGTTATTGGATTTGCAAAACCACCTGTTGAAGTAGTCGGCATGTTTAGTGTCAAAGTTGTTGGTGCTGTGCAAACAGATGTAGTAGCTGTTGTAGAACCAAAAGCAAAATCATTTACTGGTACAGCAATAGTAAAATTGGTATTAGAAATATCAAAGAAGATATTACCAACAGATTCTACTTTTATACGAGCAGTTGTTGTAGGCGTTGCAGGCATTGTTACTGCTTCACTTCCATCATTTGGCGTATTGCCTAATAACAATGAAAAGGTGTTACCACCATCTGTTGAAATTAATATATTAACGTTAGCGCAACTTACTGGAGCAGATGTTGTATTATTAACCAACCAAGTTACAGTTTGTGTAGAGCTTGCAGGGTATGTTACAACCGTATTAGGCACTGTAACTTGAAAAGGACCAGAAGTTGATGTAACAGTTACTGTCATATCTGTAAAAGCTGTTTGCCCTATTTTTCCAGTTCCTGGAGTTGTAACAGGAATATATGGTGCGTTATCTCTAACTGTTAATCTAAAGTTTAATGTTCTAGCTACAGAACTTAATGCTTCTATATTTGCAATTGCAGTACCACCAGGTAAAACTGGCGTAATAAATAAACCCGCAAGTACTGTAGATAATTTAGGGCATGTTCTTGAAGGGTCTGTAGTAGGACTAAAAGATAACCAGTTTGGACCAGTTAACTTTGTAGGGCTTGCAACACTTGCATTGCCTGATACTGTTGAATTATCATTTTGCTCCCAACAATAAGTTAATACATCTCCTGCATTTCCATCAGTTGCAGAGCCAGTAAGTATAAAAGGAGTGCTAATTGGAATAGTGCGATTAATAACAGCAGCAACAACTGGTGTAGCATTATTAGCAGTGATATTTGTAGTTATTGGGCAAGTTTTCGTAGCCAAATTTGCTTGAATTTGTGCTATTGTAGCTTCATGATAAATATCGATAGAGTGAGGTGCAACGTCTTGAGATGTAATACCTGCATATCCCATAATTGTAATACCAGAACCTACTTCTTTATTTACACCAGAACCTTCTAGCGACATTGAAAAAGTATGATTACCACCTAATTGATGTCCAACTTCGTGAACTACATAATCAATATCAAAATTATCTCCTTGCGGTATAGCATCAGCAGGTGATGTAATACCACTTCCTTTGTTGGCATCATTACAAACACATCCAATACAACCTGCATTTCCACCGCCGCCAGAAGCTCCAAACATATGACCAATATCATAGTTTGCAGCAAAAATTACACTATTTAGTGTTGCTTGCAATTGACCATTCCAAGCTCCCATTGTAGTATATGGGTCTGTAGCTGGATCGTAATAAATAACCTGTGTAGTTGTAGGTATTAGATTAAGATGTAACGCTAAATCTTTTTCATACACACCATTGCATCTAGTTAATGTTGCATTGTAAGCCCCTAAAACTAACGCTACTTGTGCTGCACTTGTTGCTCCAAAATAGTTGGAATATTCTGCATTGCAAGATTGTGCTAAACGCATTGTTTTTAATTCTCCAGCACTGCTTTCAGGTCTGTGCGTATTTCCAATTTGTGCATTTACATCTGTCATTAGTGCATGGTCGTCTGTAGAGCAAGTCCAAGGTAATTTACCTTTATCTCTACTAGATTTAAAC
The DNA here is from genome assembly GCA_043723285.1 of Ferruginibacter sp. Classification (GTDB taxonomy): domain Bacteria; phylum Bacteroidota; class Bacteroidia; order Chitinophagales; family Chitinophagaceae; genus Ferruginibacter. The sequence goes on from JAYSOC010000564.1 coordinate 17,855, forward strand.
ACTGCATATATAGAGTGATCTTTAGAATAAGCTTCAATAAATTCACTTGATTTCTCCGTTCTGAAAATCATTGTTTGTATGCCTTGTGGAGAAATACTTAATTTTAAAGTAGCAGATTTATCTGTAATACCTTTTCCAGAATAAGCTCTAATTGTAGGGAATTGAGCCTGCAAAGCTGGTTCAAAATTTGAGGCTTCAAATACTTCAAATTGTTCTATTTGACCATCGACATTTGGTAAAGAAATAACAGTAGATTGCCTAGCAGCATTACTACCAACAATAGAAAATAATTCTCCTCTTAAAGGAGCAATATTCAAATCGAATAATTTGAATTCTTTAGGGAATGCTAATCTTGCTACTGCTTTATCAGTAGTAATGTTAGCTCGGCTTTCGTTGTGCGAAGACCAAAATTTGTCCATTTG
>JAYSOC010000565.1:0-2807 GCA_043723285.1 Ferruginibacter sp.
CTTACGGCAGAGCCAATGGAAATAAATAATATTCCAGATATTATAGATGTAAACTTGTTGATAGAGTTGTTGAGAGAGATGAATGTAAAAGTAGAAAAACTACAAGCAAATAGTTATCGTTTTCAGGCAGATGATGTGAATGTAGAATATTTGCAGAGTGAAGATTATTTTAAAAAGAGTGGGAGACTTCGTGGCTCTGTAATGCTTGCGGGTCCACTGTTAGCAAGGTTTAAAAAAGCATACTTACCAAAACCTGGCGGTGATAAAATTGGACGTAGAAGATTGGATACACACATCATTGGTTTTGAAAGACTGGGTGCTACATTTTCTTACAACAGTGATACTGGTTTTTTTGCATTAAAAGCAGATGAACTAAAAGGTTGTTACATGTTGCTAGATGAACCAAGTGTAACCGGTACAGCAAATATTTTAATGGCTGCTACACTTGCAACTGGCACTACAACTATTTACAACGCAGCATGTGAGCCATACATACAGCAGCTTTGCAAAATGCTGATACGCATGGGCGCAAACATACAAGGCACTGGAAGCAATATGCTAACCATTACTGGTGTAACAAAATTAAATGGCACTACTCATAGTATGTTGCCAGATATGATTGAGATAGGAAGTTTTATTGGCCTTGCAGCAATGACACAAGGAGATATCACCATTAAAAATGCAGCAGTGCCAGAGTTAGGAATTATTCCAGAAAAATTTAGACAACTCGGTATTCAATTAAACATTATTGGAGATGATATACACGTACCATCGCAAGATAAATATGAAATAAATAAATTTTTAGATGGTGGTATTATGACCATTTATGATAACCCTTGGCCAGGTTTTACACCAGATTTATTGAGCATTGTTTTGGTAACTGCTATACAAGCACATGGAAGTGTATTGATACACCAAAAAATGTTTGAGAGTCGTTTATTTTTTACAGATAAGTTAATAGAAATGGGTGCGCAAATTATTTTGTGCGATCCGCATCGTGCAGTGGTAATAGGTTTGGAGAGAGAAAAGCAACTGCGTGGTATTACAATGACGAGCCCCGATATACGAGCTGGTGTAGCGTTGCTTATTGCCGCATTGAGCGCTACAGGAAAAAGTACCATACAAAATATAGAGCAGATAGATAGGGGTTATGAAAATATTGATGGAAGGTTGAAGGCGTTGGGAGCGGATATTGTGAGGAAGAATTAGCAAATGTGAAAATATGCAAATGTGCAAAAAGGCAATGTGCTAATTAGCTAATGTGCTAAAATGCTAATGGGGTTTATTATAATGTAAACACTATTATTTTGGCTCGCCGAAAATCTTGCAAAAATATTTTTAAAATAAGAGTATTGCAACCCTGTCTAAATACTGAGTACTCAATACTATATACTCTAAATACTATCATGAAAAAAATACTCATCATAACAGCTCCTTCCGGTGCAGGTAAAACATCTATCACAAAATATTTGATGGATAAATTTTCGGTGCTTGCATTTTCGGTTTCGGCGGCAACAAGGCAGCCAAGGGGTATGGAAAAAGATGGCGTGGATTATCATTTTATAAGTGCCGATGATTTTAAATATAAAATACAACACAACGAATTTGTGGAGTGGGAAATGGTGTATGAAGGAAAATATTACGGTACATTAAAAAGTGAATTGGACAAAATATGGGCAGCAGGAAAAGTGCCTGTGCTAGACATTGATGTAAAAGGAGCCATACATGTACAACAACAATTTAACGATGGAACATTGAGCCTTTTTATAGAACCACCTTCGGTAAATGAATTGAAAAAACGCTTACAAAGCCGTGGTACAGAAACAGCGGAATCATTAACTGACAGGGTAAACAAAGCTTCGTACGAGTTGTCTTTTAAAACTTATTTTGATAAAACAGTAGTAAATGCAGATTTATCGATTGCATGTGCTGAGGCAGAAAAAATAGTTGCCGACTTTTTAAAATCATAAGATGCTTATCTTTATATTATGGATATAACCGCACTCATAGCCATTTTTGTTTCGCTAACATTAATTGGTTTTTTTGCAGGGGTAGAAATTGCTTTTGTTTCTGCCAATAAATTATCGTTGGAACTTAATAAAAAGCAAGGCACTTATGCAGGAAAAATATGGGGAGATTTTGCCGAGCAACCTGCAAAATTTATTGGTACAACGGTAATAATATTAAATGTGTTACTCGTTATTTTTGGATTAAGTGTTGGAAGATTACAAAACTTAGTGATGCATTTATTAAAACCAATTCTCTCTAAAGTAGCGTTACCATTTATTACATATTCTTTTATTGCCATTGTTATTGTTGCTACAACAATTATCATATTATTAATTCAATTTATTTTTAGAGCATACTTTCGTGTAAGCAGTAATGGTATATTGAATAATAATTTTGTAGCCTATATCACACAGTTTTTTTATTCAATTTTTTCTAATATTTCTGCATTGTTTATAAGCATGGCGGAATGGATATTGCTTTATATTTTTAATGTGAAAGTGAATGATAAAAAAGAAGTGTTTGGTAAAGTAGAGTTAGATAATTATGTGCAACAAAATAAAATGCACAATGAGGATGTTTCATCGGAAGTGAATAAGGAGTTATTTGAAAATGCATTATCGCTTGCAGATGTACGCTTGCGTGAGTGCTTAGTGCCACGCAAAGAAATTGTTGGTATTAGTAAAGAAAGCAGCGTTGAAGAAATAAAAAAATTATTTATAGACACAAGACTAAGCAAATTGGTAGTATTTGATAAAAACATTGATAACATTATTGGATATGTGCATCAATTAGACTTA
>JAYSOC010000566.1:0-6957 GCA_043723285.1 Ferruginibacter sp.
TCTCCTAAAGATATAGTACAACCTACATTTGAAAATTGTAAGACTAATTTTGAATTTAATGCCAAATAAAAAAACAATATTAATAACGGGTGCTCAAGGGCAGCTTGGGCGGGAGTTTCAAGCGCTGCAAGAATTATTTACTCAATACCATTTTTTATTTGCAGACAGAAACGCATTGCAAATTGCAGACGAAAATTCTGTAAATAATTTTTTCTCTAACAATAAAATTGATATTTGTGTAAACTGTGCAGCATACACAGCTGTAGATAAAGCAGAACAGGAAAGAGAACTAGCAACAGCTGTAAATGCTACTGCCGTTGGTTATTTAGCAAAAGCATGTAAAACATACAATGCTCAATTCTTTCATATTTCTACCGATTATGTTTTTGATGGTACGGCTACTTCTCCATATAAAACAGATGATAAAACAAACCCAGTAAATTTTTATGGTCAAACAAAACTAGATGGTGAACTAAATGCGATTAAAGAAAACAAAAATAGCATAATCATACGTACAGCATGGGTATATAGCAGCTTTGGAAATAATTTTGTGAAAACGATGATGCGGTTGATGAACGAAAGAGAAAGCATTGGTGTAGTAAACGACCAACGTGGTGCACCTACATATGCTGCTGATCTTGCTACTTCTATTATGCGGATTATTTACAAAAATAATTTTGTAGCAGGCATTTATCATTACAGTAACAAAGGCAATATTAGTTGGTACGATTTTGCCAAAGAAATAGCTGCACAAATAAATACAACATGCATTGTAAATCCAATAACAACTTCACAATTCCCTACACCTGCTGCTAGGCCTGCATATTCAGTGTTGGATACTGAAAAAATATGTTCAACATTTGGTATTGAAATTAAGGAGTGGAAGGGAAGTTTAAGGAGTTGTATTACATTGATGGTGTGAATTTATTTTTTCTTAAAAACATTAATGTCTTATAAACCTTAATAGAAATTTTACATTTTTATAAACTAAACTTATTGCCTTATTGAAAAAAATGAGGTAATAAGGTTTTACTTTGTGAGATTATTTTTATACTAAGTTTAAAATACTATTGTGCAATTCGGCTCAATCTTTAATTAACTCTACCAATCCGCTTCAATCTATTGCACAATAAAAGTTGAAAAAAGATTTACTGAAGAAGAGCTGCGGTGGATTGAGCGATGTATTTGTATGTATGCGTGCCGACGCAGGAGGCTTACGCATATATACAAATACGGAACAGCGAAGGAGACCGAACAAATGTTGACTAAAGGTTTTCAGCCCACAGCAAAAAAAATCGTAAACAAAAAAAATGCCCGCAATATTTTGCAGGCAACTATTTATTTATCAAATTATCCATTAACTAAACATTTCCCTCACCTTATCAAAAAAAGATTTTTCACTTTTTTCGGGTGCAGGTATAAAGTTTTTAGAGTCGTTTAGTTTTTCTAAAATTTCTTTTTCATCGTGGCTTACATGTTGCGGTGTCCAAATATTTACTTGTATGAGTTGGTCGCCTTTTTCGTAACTGTTTACATGAGGAAAACCTTTACCTTTTAATCTAAATATTTTTCCGCTTTGTGTGCCGGGTGGTACTTTTATTTTTGCACGACCATCTATTGTTGGTACTTCTACTTGTGTGCCAAATACTGCATCGGGAAAAGATATGTGTAAATCGTAGCCCACGTTTAATCCATCTCGGGTAAGTTGTGGGTGTGCTTCTTCTTCTATCAATACAATTAAATCGCCTGCGCTACCTCCACGCTCGCCAGCATTACCACGGCCTGTAACGCTTAGCTGCATGCCTTCTTGCACACCTGCAGGAATATCTACCGTTACGGTTTCTTCGCCATACACCGTACCTTGACCTTTACATGCATTACATTTTGCAGTAATCGTACTTCCTTCACCACTGCAAGTTGGGCATGTTGTTACGGTTTGCATTTGCCCAAGAAAAGTATTTTGCACCCTGCGTACTTGCCCGCTACCGCCGCATGTACCACAGGTTTGCATACTGTTTTTATCTTTTGCACCTGAGCCTGTGCAAGTATCGCACTTAATATTCTTTTTTACTTTTATGGTTTTGGTAACGCCTTTTGCAATCTCTTCAAAATTGAGTTTCATTTTTACACGCAGGTTGCTGCCTCGTGTGCCACGGCTTCCGCCTCCTCCTCTACTTCTTCCGCCACCAAAGAAACTTCCAAAGCCACCGCCATCATCGCCGCTTCCAAAAATATCTCCAAACTGGCTAAAGATATCATCCATATTCATACCGCCTCCGCTAAAGCCACCGCTGCTTCTGCCACCTGCAAATGCATTGTGCCCAAAGCGATCGTACTGTGCTTTTTTATCGGAGTCGTTTAGTATTTCGTACGCCTCCGCTGCTTCTTTAAATTTATCTTCGGCAGCTTTATCGCCAGGGTTACGATCTGGATGAAACTGCATGGCTGTTTTACGATATGCTTTTTTTATTTCATCGGCCGATGCGCCTTTTTGTACGCCAAGTATTTCGTAATAATCTCTCTTCATAATAATAATTAGCTAATGTGCTAATTTGCTGATGTGCTAATGGATGCACTTTTAATTAAAAATATTTTAAAATAGAAATGATAATATTACTTTCCTACTACAACTTTTGCAAAACGAATTAATTTATCGTTCATGTAATATCCTTTTTGCAATTCATCTACCACTTTGCCTGCTTTGTCTTCGCCTGCTGGTATTTCGGTAACGGCTTCGTGTTTTTCTACATCAAAATCGGTGCCTATACTTTCCATAGCTGCAATACCTTTTTGTTGCAATGTAGAGCGGAGTTTATTAAACACCAATTGCACGCCTTCTTTTACTTGAGTAATATCTTCGGATACTGCAATTTGTTTTTCGGCTCTGTCCATATCATCGGCTACTTCTAATAATGAAATGGCCATTTCTTTACCAGCAGTTTGAAACATTTCCATACGCTCTTTGGCAGTACGACGTTTAAAATTATCGAACTCGGCAAACAATCGTAAATATTTGTCTTTTTGTTCTTGTATTTCTGCTTCTAATTTTTCGGTGGTATTTTCTGCATCCGTATCTGGATTGCTAAGGTGTGTATGCCCTGGAATATCGGCATCGGCATTAATATCCATTTGTTGTTCTTCTACTATGGGTTCGGGTACGTTTATTTCTTTTTCCTGCATGGGTTTGTTTCTTTTTTTTAATGTGTGCAAATGTACAACAGTCAAACATTTTGCCAATGCCTGTTTTACGTCAAATTGACACCAAAAATAAAAAAGGAGAATTAATTTACGACTAAAATTTTGCCAGATTCAATAACAACACCGTTTCTATCCAATAATTGATAGATATAAATACCACGGTAAAATTTTTCGGTTTTAAGGTCTACAGCTAAAAAAGAAGGCATATTCTTACCAGAATACATCACTTTACCGATAGAATTGAGAATTTGAATAGAATAAGAACGGCTATAATCTCTTTGAAACTCGAAGTTAACAACCGTAGTTGCAGGGTTTGGAAAAACATTTACCATTTTTACTGGTGTAGAACCATCGTTGGATGTGATTCTATTTTGAGCAAAAGATGTACAATTTATTCCAATAATAAAGGATAATATGAAAATTATTTTCTTCAACACTGTAAAAGTAAGGCAAACATTTTGAATAAAGTGTTATAAAATCATAAAAAAGAGAACAATATTTTATGGACAAATACCGTTCCCCCTTCTATTTGCGGGTGTTTTTTTAACGTAATGTTTCTAATTTTTGGTTAATGGCTTCGAAATTTGGCAAGTCGGAAGCATTTTCTAGCACCTCAGCATATTGCACTATCCCTTGCTTATCAATTATAAAAGCAGACCGTTTGCTCACACCTCTCAAATTCATACCTGTAAAAGAATCATAAATAATTGCATAAGCCTCTGAAGCTTCTTTATTAAAATCGCTTAATAATGGAAAATTAAAACCTTGCTCTTCTTTATATTTTGCTAAAGCATAAACCGAATCTACAGATATACCAAACACTTGAGCATTTGCATTTGTATATTTTGCAATATCATCTCTTACTGCACACAACTCTTGCGTACATGTACTGGTAAAAGCCAATGGGAAAAATAATAACAATACATTTTTATTATTTTTATATTCTGCTAATTTTACTTCATTTTTTTCTGAATCATATAAAGAAAAATCTGGGGCTATTTGAGAAACCGTTATTGACATAAATTTTATTTTTTAGATTGCGAAGATAATAGTTAAAAAAGTTTTATCTTAGGAAATGATGAATTAGGAATTAGGAATTAGGAATTAGGAATTAGGAATTAGGAATTAGGAATTAGGAATGATAAATGATAAATTAGGTATGATGACACTACTTTTCAAAAAATTAAACTTTAAAAATCATGCTGCAATAGTAGTTATTAATTACCCAAAAAGTTTTGAGGTAGAAATAAATACAATGAAAAAAATAGCATTATCTATAACCGATATTAAAAAGGCAAAAGAAATAGATTTTGCCATGCTTTTTGTTACCAAACAAAAAGAAGTAGATGTGTTGATAAAAGAAATTTATCCAAAATTAAAAGGCGATGCTGTGCTTTGGTTTTGCTACCCCAAAGGCACATCTAAAAATTACACTTGCAATTTTAATAGAGATACTGGCTGGCAATCTGTTGCAAAATACGAGCTTGAGCCAGTAAGAATGGTTGCCATAGATGAAGATTGGAGTGCACTGCGTTTTAGAAAAGTAGCATTTATAAAAACGATTACGAGGAGAGAAAGCCATGCGCTTACAAAAGCAGCAAAAGAAAGAGCTACACAAAAAGGAAAATGAAATCTTTAAAATAATAAAATACTAATGCTACATTCGCCATAATAAAAATTTATATATTTTAAAAATATAACAACAATTAAATGTTTTTAAAAATAGCTACCATAAATAGTGACCAAGGCTTACCCAATGAGCAAGTACATGCTACAAAGCAAGATAAATATGGTAGAATATGGATGGCAACGCCTGCAGGTTTAGCTTGCTATAATGGTAATACTATAAAAGTTTTTGATACTCGTACAGGGCTAGAATGTTTGGGACTTCGTACCGTACATATTACAGATGATGGAATAGTTTGGGTGGGAACAGACCGTGGGCTTGAAGCCATACAGGTGCAAGGCAGTAAAATTAATCTTCAATTAAAATTTGAATGGAAATATGGCATTGCAGAATGTATTTCGAAAAGTGGCGATTTCCTTTATGTAGGCACATCGTTTGGTTTATTAAAATTAAAACAAATAGGCAATATTTTAGAACTTGTATTTGCCGATGACCTTGGCTTGGTGAAGCAAATATTAATTACAGATAGTAATCATTTATTAATAGTATCTGCAAAATATGGTTTGCTCACATACCATGGAATAGATTGGAAAATTGCAAATACAAAATTACCAGAAGCTGATTTAATAACTTGTGTAGAAAAAACTATCGACAATTTTTTGCTTGTGGGAACGTTTAATGGTTTATTTGTTTTGAATAGTAATTTTGAAATAATAGATCATTATTTTTTGCCAGAAACAAATAAAAAAGTTACCGCCATTGCTATATTGGGAGATGAATGGTGGTTAGCTTTTGGGCATACAATTGTTTTAGTAAAACCAACGGTTACAGGAATAGAATTGCTAGCTTTACAAGATATTAAAAGTATAATAAATGATTTGTTTATTGACACTACAAATAATATTTGGATAGCGACAAACAACGCAGGTTTAAAAAAAATATCGATAATTCGAAAAGCAATACAACATATAGATTGTGGTATTAACAACTCTGCATTTTCTATTAAAGAAATAAATGAAAAAAAGAATATATTGGTAAGTGGCGATGGGTTTTGTTCCATCATTTCAAAAGATAATTTTGCATCAAAGACTGGAGCAAATATTCATTCTTCGCTCCCTTCCATTGTGTGGGACACCTGCTTGGATCCTGTAGATAAAAGTATAATATGGGTAGCAACTGTAGATGGTTTATTTTATTGTAAAAGCGGCGCTAAGGCAGAGCGTTTTTTTGATAAGAAAAATATAATTAATAGTCCGAATAGAGTTTTACTTACAAGAAATGAAGAAATATGGTTGGGCACTATTGGTGGATTATTTAAAATAAAAAATGAAGAAGTTACAGAAATATTAAATGAATATGGAGGTAAATTTGGCTATGTATATTGTTTGGCTTTGGATATAAATGAGCAGATATTAGTAGGCACATTAGGCCAAGGCTTGTGGAAAGAAACCGAAATAGGTTTTATACATATTGTTACTAAATTATTAACAGAAAAAGGAAACACTTACTCTATAGTGCCAAATAAAATTGGCGATATTTTAGTAATACAAGAAGAGAAAATATTGCTCCTTGATAAAAATTTTAATAGCAAATTAATTGCCATTGAACATCCGATTGCAGGTTGGGCATCGGTTTGGATAGATACCCATACAATAGCTACAGGCTCTAATGATGGTATAATTATTATTGATATAAATACTGGTGTTGTACAACAACGAATAAATTTATTGCTCAGTAAAGCCGATTGGCAATTTACTAGTACAAGGGCGCTAATGCTTGATGATAATGATATATTATATTGTTGTTTAAACTCCGGGTTATACCGAGTAGATTATAAAAAAATACAAAACTACAATATAGCACCAAAAGTACAATTAGATGAAATTATTTGGCAAAACGTAGAGCCTCAAAAAAATGCCTATGGGTTTAAAATACCTACTGGTAATTGGTCGGTAAACATTGCCGTATTTGCAGCTTGGTTTATCGACGAAAAACAAGTGCGCTTTCGTTTTAAATTGGTAGGTTTTAATGAAAACTGGACTGACTTAACCGAAAACCGAAGCATACGATATAGTTCTTTACCACTGGGTAAATACGAATTGCATTGCCTAGCATATACCCCACTTACCGGT
>JAYSOC010000567.1:0-2789 GCA_043723285.1 Ferruginibacter sp.
GTGCTTGGAGAGATGCAGGAAGGCGAAGAAGAGGTTCGTTTTTTTGTAAATATTATTTGGGTAATTAATTTTATTTTTTCTTATGTCATTACTTAAAAAAATACGCCTACTTATTTTATTTTTTATTGTTGCATTAATACTAAGTGGCATTACTGCTTTTCCTGTAGAAACAGAATTGCGTTGGTTGCTTAATCATTCATCGTTGGTGCCAAACTTTGCAGATGCTTGGTTGAAACATGTGTACAATGCATTGCTAGAAACAAATGCAAAATATCCAATGTTGGCTTATGGATTTGATTGGTTGGCATTTGCACATATTGTAATTGCAATGGCTTTTATTGGACCATTGAAAGACCCTGTAAAAAATAAATGGATTATAGATTGGGCAATGTTGGCTTGTGTAGCAGTATTTCCATTGGCGTTTATAGCTGCGCCAGTAAGACATATTCCTATGTTTCATGTATTGATAGATTGTAGTTTTGGTGTGGTTGGATTAATACCTTTATATTTTTGTAGAAAATGGATTAAACAATTAGAAACACAACTATGAAAACATATTTAGCCCTTGGCGATAGTTATACAATAGGAGAGCAAGTTTTATTAAGGGAATCGTTTCCTTATCAAACAGTTCAGCTATTGCGCAATAATAATATTGAAATTGCAGCTCCTGAAATTATTGCAAAAACAGGATGGACAACTGATGATTTGAATACCGCAATACAAGAATATATATTTTTACAAGAATACGATTTTGTGAGTTTATTGATTGGTGTAAATAATCAATACAGAGGTAGAGCTGTGGAAGAATATGAAACACAATTTAATTTTTTATTGGAACAAGCTATTGCTTTTGCAGGAAATAAATCTAACCATGTTTTTGTATTGTCTATTCCTGATTGGGGCGTTACGCCTTTTGCAAAAGAGAGAGACGTTAAAAAAATTGCTTTAGAAATAGATGGATATAATGCAGCTTGCGAAAAAATGACTTTAAAATATAATTGCAACTTTATTGATATTACAACTTCGCAACGTGCAGATGCGCATGATGCTGAAATGCTTGCTAGTGATGGGTTGCATCCATCGGGGAAGGAGTATGCGAAATGGGCGAAACTAATTTATAATTTAATAATGAATAATTAATAATGTTTTTGATGTAAGTTTCTTACTTTTAAGCAAGCAATAAATTATTTTAAGAATTATCCATTATCAACTAAGTATGTTTTCATTTCTGTTTGATATTGTTGTGCAATGGCTTTAGCTTCTTCTGCAAAATTTTCCCCACTACCTGCATAAATAATGGCACGGCTAACGTTTACCAATAAGCCACACTCTTTATTCAAACCATATTTACTTGTTTCTGCTAAACTTCCACCTTGAAAACCTACACCCGGTACCAATAAAAAATTTTCTGGAATGATGGTTCTAATATTGGTGAGTTCTGTAGCTTGTGTGGCACCAACAACAAACATTAAATTATTTTTATTACCCCAGGAAGATATTTTTTTCAAAACATTCTCGTATAAATATTCGCTTCGCAAATGTTCATCATTTCCATTTTGAATTTTTAGCATTTCAAAATCTGCAGCTCCTTTATTACTTGTAAGACCAAGTACAATTGTCCACTTATCTTCATATTCTAAAAAAGGACGAATGCTATCTTCGCCCATGTATGGCGCAACGGTAATGGCATCAAATTTTAATGTTTCAAAAAATGCTTTTGCATATTGAGATGATGTGTTACCAATATCGCCCCGCTTTGCATCGGCTATTTTTAAATGTGTGCTTGGTATATAATTTACTGTTTCTTCCATAGAATCCCAACCCTTGCTACCAAGGGCTTCGTAAAAAGCAGTGTTTAATTTATAGCTTACGCAATAATCTTTTGTGGCATCTATAATGGCTTTATTAAAATCTACCATAGCATTTTTATTTTGTAAAAGATGCTTTGGGATTTTTGTAATATCTGTATCTAAACCTACACAGAGGTAAGAGTTTTTTTGTTTGATTTGTTGTATTAAAATGTTACGGTGCATATTATTTTTTTAATCTTTTTTCTATTTCATTCGCTATCTGTACATCATCATCATTTCTATTTCGCTTTCTTAATTTTGCAATAATATTTCTTTTTTCTTCCTCGGTTTTATTTTGGCTTAGTTTAAATACATTCTCCACACTTTCTACTTCAATAGTAAAACCAATGATTGCTTTTATATTCTGCATAATATATTCCTTGGGCATATTATTAAAAGCAGCAATTGTTTCCGTGCCTTCGTACTTATTCGTAACTGCTTTTATAGCTTCATAGGTTCCTTCTTCATCCGTAAATTTTATTTTTCCTTTTGCATGTACGGCCATGTAATTCCATGTAGATGCGCTTTGTGGGTTAGCATACCAACTTGCACTTACATAACAATACGCACCAGTAAAAACCACCAATACATTTTCGTTTGCTTCAAAAGCAATATGGTGGTCAGTCTTTTTCATGATGTGTCCACTCAAAAAAAATTTACCATCTTTTTCTTCCACTTCCAAAGGTATTTGCGTAGCTACAGGATATGTTGAGCCAAAGCCAGTAATCATTGCAAATGAATTTTCTTTCATAAAATCAATGACAAGCTGTGTGTCATTTTCTGTAAAGTGAGATAATTTGTACATATTGTTTTTTTGATTGTCAACATTTGTTTTTCATAGCATCATCTTTTCGGTGCCTGTCCGTCCGAAGGCGGATCACTCACTTGTACGGTATACCTTTATTCATCTACCTAATAGTGTAAGTATCTTTTCTTCTA
>JAYSOC010000568.1:0-2789 GCA_043723285.1 Ferruginibacter sp.
TGCTTACAGACCAAGTTGATTTTCAGGGAGCAAGAAATTATCGGAAAGTATTAAAACACCGACTTATTAAGGAAGGAAATGAAACGGTTACAAATCGTAACCAGTTGAATACCTCTAGTTATTTTAAACGGGCTATAATATTTCCTTCAGCTATCTTGTATAATGTAGGATACCAATTTTCACTCATTCTACTTTTGGTTTTCAATATTTTTTTATAAACAAAAACAATTTTTTATAAACAAAAACAAAATTACAAGCACCACAGAAATTAGAATATAAGCTGCTACATTAAAAAACAAAACTTATATTAGTTTTTAAATATTTTATCTCTATCAAAATAATATTCAGTCCACAATGAACGAAAACAAACCCCAAGACCCTCTTCGTAGCTTAGAAATTTCCAACTTAAAATTTGAACTTAACCCACATACGTTTAAAAATGTGTTGCAGCAAATACAGTCGCTATCGTTAAGCACCAATAGGGCTATAGAAAACTTGATGCAAATATTAAATTACATGCTCTACGATACAGATAAAGAACAAGTAAAATTGCAGCAAGAAATAGATTTTATGATTTCGTATAAAAAAATGCAGCAATCTATTTTGCCTGGCTTTGTAGATATTATTTTTACCAATAATATTAGTGAAGCTTTTATGGAAAAGAAAGCCATTGCCCCATTGCTTACCGTGGCTTTTTTAGAAAATGCTTTTAAGCATGCAGATACAGCTTCAAAAAATTGTGTAATAAAAATAACGCTTGAAGATACCGATGCAGATACCCTTGCCTATACGATAGAAAATACTTCGAATGCAACAACCGTTTCACAAAAACCAGCTTCGGGTATTGGGTTCAAAAATTTACGTAGAAGGCTAGACCTTATTTATACAGACCAATACCAAATACAATCTGAGCGAAAAGATGACCTATACAGTGCTGTACTAACTATAAAACTGCAAGACTATGAAAATTAATTGTGTAATACTTGATGATGAACCTGAGAACTTAAAATACCTGCAACAAATTACGGAAGATATAAACGATGTAGTAATAGTAAAATCTTTTTCTGATGCAACATCGTTTTTAAAAGAGATTGTGAATATTCAATTTGATATGTGCATTTTAGATAATCATTTACCAGATGGAACTGGTATTGAAGTGGCAAAAACATTAAGAAATAAAAAGATAATTTTTGTATCGGCCCACGATATTGATGCGTATGAAGCTTTTGATTTGAATGCAATAGATGTAATCAAGAAGCCTGTATCCAAGCAAAGACTTCAGGAAGCCATCAAAAAATGCAGGAATAAAATAATAAATGAAAAAGGATTTGTGTTTTTTAATACCAATGAAGGTATTAGAAGATTTAAATGGGAAGAAATAGTATATATCACTACAGAAGATCGGTCACAGTCTAAATTAATTATTACTAAGGATGATAAGGTAAAAACATCAAAACTAGATTTTGATAAAATGCTATCTAAATTACCCGACAATCTTTTTTGCCAAGTACACAAGTCTTTTTTGCTGAATACCCAATATTTTAAGTCTCTTATAAATAATGAAACTATTGTATTGAACCATAGAGAAGAAAATAGAAGTGTGAAAATAGAAACAGGTGGAAAATACGTTGATCAACTAAAGCGAATGGTTGGCTTGGAAAACACTGACTGACTATTTAGCTGATTTCACTTACTCTTTTGGCCTTTTGAATTACTACACATTCAAAAGGTTTTTTTATGCCTGCATCTTTACGTTATAAATGAACGATTAACATGAGCAACAATAAATCACCCCCAGTAAATTAAAATTAACAAAAACTAATTTTTTTCAACGTATTAAATTAAAATATATGAGCCCAAAAGAAAAGGCAGATTTAGACAATCATGCCAACCAATTAAACCCAAATAATGAAGCATACCATAGTAGCAGAGGCGAAGATACCCCAGATGATATTGTAGATAATGACGCAGAGGATTTTCATGAAGAGTGGATTCCTAATGATGCCCAATAAATGGTACGTTTATTTGAGCATGATTTATAATATAGCAGATTTTATTGTAAACATTTTAAACCCGAAGTAAACAAATGTAAACTTTGTGCTACACGGGAAGATAAGCGTATAATGGTATTTATTTTATGCCGAACTATATTGTTTAGTTCGGCATATTTTTATTGTTTGTTGGTTGCCTCTGTATCAAATAAATCCTTTCCGATTAGTGGTTTTAATGTGAACAAAACCTTCAATCCCTCTATCACAGAGTTCGATAAACACATTGCCTCGCCCACCTGACAGGAATCTTTCAAAATTTGCTGAGAGATTCCTGTTTTTTTATAAATCAGTAAATATCTTTTTCCATTTCAAATATATATTCAAGCAAAAGGTCTTCCCTCTTTAGTCGATTCTCTTTTTATTCCGTCTAGTACATCCGACAAATAAAATACAAGCCTTTTATTTACCGTTTTTCCATTACCATCTAATTTACCAGTTGGTACATTGTTGTAAGTTTTTCCTTGAGTTTCATAAAATTTTTTCTGTATCTCAATATCTGTACCTAATCTTTCTATTGCTTTTATACCTGCATAGTGTACAACATTAATAATATTTCCACCACTCATTTCAAACCTTTTTACCTTTTCAGGAATATTAACAATAGCCAACTCTTCCATTATATTTTTTTTGCCTTCCTGCTCTATAATGTTGGTTAGTTTTGTTACAAAAAAAGCATTTTGCGGAAAAGTTTTTTCCCAAATAAGTTTACGTTGCTCAGCATCTGGAAAAGGGAATTTG
>JAYSOC010000569.1:0-6932 GCA_043723285.1 Ferruginibacter sp.
TTCTAATTTTATTTTTTTTATTATTCTCTTTATCTGGATGTTTTTTTCCAAAAAGAAACAATGCCGTTGCTAACGAAAAAGATAAAATTGCATTGATGAATGCCGACAATGCATTTTCAAATATGAGCGCAGAGAAAGGAATGAAAAATGCATTTTTAGAATACATAGATAGCAACGGTGTTTTGCTTAGGCCAAATGTAATTCCGATAGCTGGTGCAGATGCTGTTGATTACATCATAGGTTTAAAAGATGAAGGCTACACCATGACATGGAAGCCAAACGATGCTACGGTCGCGGTTTCTGGAGAATTGGGTTACACATTTGGCACTTATTTATTACAGCCTTCTACAAAAGATACCGTGTTTTACGGTACGTATGTGAGCATTTGGAAAAAGCAAGATGATGGCAAATGGAAATTTATTTTGCAAAGTGCTAATGAAGGGGTGGAGTAAATGGGCAAATGTGCAAATAGGCAAATGTGCAAATAAAAAATACAATAAATACGAAAATATAATGCGCAAAAAAATTGCTTTAGTTACTGGTGGTTATTCAGGCCAGTCTGTAATATCTTACAAAAGCGCAAGTATTATAAAAAATAATATTGATACCAATAAATGGGATTGCTATTTGATAGATATTCATCCTGATGGATGGTTTTATGAAACTGCAATTGGAGAAAAAATTAATGTTGACAAAAATGATTTTTCAATAACTGTTGATGGAAATAAAATAACATTTGATGCTGTGCTTGTTGGCTTACACGGCACACCTGGCGAAGATGGAAAACTGCAAGGTTATTTTGATTGTTTAAAAATTCCATACACATCATGCGATGCTGCTACATCTGCACTTACATTCAATAAACGATACACCGTGGCGGTAGCGGCTTTTGCAGGTATTCATGTAGCAAAATCGGTACATCTTTTTAACAACGATAACATTTCTGCAGATAATATTTTACAACAAATTAGTTTACCTGTTTTTGTAAAACCAAATAACGGCGGCAGCAGTATTGGTATGAGTAAGGTTGACACTGCTGAAGAATTGGCGCCAGCTTTGCAAAAAGCATTTAAAGAAGATGAACAAGTATTGGTAGAAGAGTTTATTGAGGGAAGGGAATTTACCATAGGCGTTTATAAAACCAAAGGGCAAATAACTACGCTTCCCATGACGGAAGTAAGCACAAAAAATAAGTTTTTCGATTTTGAGGCAAAATATGAAGGCAAAAGTGAAGAAACAACTCCCGCAAATATACCCGAAGAAAAAGCCGAAAAAATAAGAGATGCAGCTAAGAAAATTTACAAAGTTTTTAATTGTAAAGGTGTAGTTCGTATAGATTTTATATATAATGAAACCAACAATGCGCCTTACATGTTGGAAATAAATACTGTGCCAGGGCAAAGTGCTGCAAGTATTGTTCCGCAGCAAGTATTGGCCGCAGGAAGTAATTTACAAGAATTTTATACATCATTAATAGAAGAATGTTTGTAGTGATGCTTATATTGCATCTTTTAGAAATCAAAAAATAGCCAAAGTGTTTAAATTTATAACCCGCAGACATTTTTTTGTGAACGTATTTGTAATCATTTTATTAACGCTTTTGTTGATTTGGGGATTTTTACAAATGCTTGGCGTAATCACAAAACATGGGGAGTATTTGACTGTACCAAAAGTTTTAAATCAGTCAACAAAAGAATCCATTAAATTATTGGAGAGTAAAGGGTTTACTGTAGTTGTGCAAGATTCTGTTTATGTAGATACTGCAAAACTGGGTACTGTTTTAAAACAATTTCCCGAAGCCAATAGTACCGTAAAAGTAAATAGGGTTGTGATGCTTACGGTAAATAGAGTTACACTTCCAATGGTTGATATGCCAAATCTAATTGGTAAATCTCAAGATTATGCTACCGAAATTATTAGTAGAAGTCATTTAACCTTGGGTGATACTATTTTTGTACCAAGCTTTATGATGGGAGCTGTAGTAAAGCAAAGTTATAAAGGAGCTGAAGTTACTCCTGCATCAAAAATACCATGGGGCAGTAAAATAGATATAGAAATTGGCTCAGGATTATCTGACCAACAATTTTCGGTACCTGCTTTAATTGGGTTAACATATAAAGAAGCAAAAGATATTATAGAATCGAAAGGTTTGCAGCTTGCTGCTTTAATAGTAGATAATGGCACAAGAGATACAGCAAATGCCTTTGTGTATAAACAAAATCCACCAAGGTATAACGATGATAAAAGCCCTATTTATATACGATCAGGACAGGTGATGGATTTATATATAAATCAAGTAATGAAATATCCTGTAGATACTACAACTATTACGCAGGAATCAGATAAAGATTCTGCTTCAACGATTAGAGAAAATAATCCAAAAGGAAATAAAGATAAATAATGAATACAATTTCTGTTTCTACTTTAAAAGAAAGAATTGCTAACAATGAAAAAGTAAACTTGTTAGATGTACGTGAGCCAGATGAGCATGCTGAATTTAATATTGGCGGTACATTTATTCCGCTAGGGCAAGTAATAGCCATGCAAATAGATGCGCTTGACGAAATGAAAAATGAAGAAATAATTTGTTACTGCCGCAGTGGCAAACGTAGTATGCAAGCCGCTATGATGTTAGAAACGATTGGTTTTACCAATGTAGTAAACTTAGAAGGTGGAATGATGGCTTGGCAAATTGGATAAAATATTTTTTTGAATAATAAAAAAGGCAAACAATAAATTTCTATTGTTTGCCTTTTTGTTTCAGTTCCCCGCGGATTTAGGGGGCTTTAGAATTTAATATTCAACCCAAGCATTATTGTTGAAGGCGCCATCGGAAAATAAAAATTTTCTGTTGTTAATTTTCCTCCATATAAGTAACTGTATGTGTAACCATTTGCTTCATACATTCTAGAAAAAATATTATTTGCTTGTAAAAATAAATTTATTTCTTTAAATGTTTTTCCATTCCAAGTATAGCTTGTACGTATATCTTGTGTGTAAAAAGCATTTAATTTTCTATTTGTATTACTTGTGTTATCTAAAAATTGGCTACCTACATATTTACTGGTAAGTATAATATTAGCATTTTTAATTGGCTCAATATTTACAATAAAGCTACCAATAATATCTGGCGAAAAAGAAATATCTGATTCAGAATAAAATGTTGAATATTGCCCACCATTATCATAATCATCACCATATTCAGTAAAGTTTTTTACTTTGTTTTCACTAAATGTTACATTGCCAGTAATTGATAATTTATCACTTATTTTTTCTGTTGTAAAAAATTCTAATCCTGCTCTGTAACTGTCGTTTATATTGGTTCTTGTATATGCACCAACATCATTTATTTTGCCAGTATTTACCAATTGGTTTTTATACATCATGTAATAAAAATTTGCTCCAAAATGAAGTGTATTCTTTTTAAACTCAAACCCCGTTTCTATATCTGTTAACTTTTCTGAACTTGGTTGCGCATTTACACTTCCTTCAAAGTCATCTCTATTGGGTTCTTTATTTGCAATAGCAATTGAACCATATATCTTAGTGTTGTCTTTTGAAAAAGTAATACCTGCTTTTGGGTTTAAAAATGTATAGCTAGAATTTACAGCCAAAGTTGGATTATCTCTATATCCATCATTTTTATATTGCACGTTTCTAATTTGCAAATCTAAAAAAGTTTGAAAGTTTGCATTCAGTTTTTGTGTCCATTTTGTATAAGCAGAAAAATCTTTTTTATTAGATGTTTTATTATACCATTTATAATTTGTAGGAATAGGTGCTAGTTCTTTATTCCAAATTATTTCGCCAAAATGTTTTCCATCATACATTGTATATCCACCACCGAAAATTAGTTGTGTGTTTTTCTTTTCGTATTGCAACGAAAATATAGAACCATAAAAATTATTATCTAACCAAAGTCGCCTTACCAAATCGGTAGGCGTAGCTAAAATAGTTGCAGCTAATCCATATTCAGTAAGGGTTTGGTCAGCTTTATATTGTTCATAAAATCCTTTTCCTTTGGTAAGAAAAATGGCAATATTATATTTTAAATATGGATTAAATTTATGTGTATAAAAAAGTTGATAATGTGTTTGCCTATAATTATCTACTTGGTTATCGTATGGCGTTCCAAGTTTTTCTGTACCGGCGCTATTGTATGTTCGATTGGTGTCTAATGCAATTTCGTTTACACCATTCCACGATTGATATGTAATTTCTTTACCCGTAAAAATATTTAACCTAACCGAATTTTTATCATTTACATAGGCACCACTCAAAAAATATGAACTTAATCTTGTTGCAGTTCTATCAATATAACCATTGCTACGAATATTGCTCATGCGAGCGTCCACCATAAAATGATTTTTAAAAATACCGCTATTAAAAAGTAAAGTATTTTTAAACGAACCATAAGATCCTGCTGTGCTATTTAATTCGATATTTTTTTTTGTATTAGGTTCGTTTGTGCTCACATTTATACTACCGCCAAACGAGCCTGCACCATTAGCAGATGTACCAACGCCACGCTGTATTTGTATGCTACTTGCGCTACTTGCTATGTCTGGCATATCTACAAAATATGTACCCAAACTTTCTGCATCGTTGTATGGAATACCATTGAGCGTAACGTTTATACGAGTAGCATCTGTGCCTCTTATACGTATGCCTGTATAGCCAATGCCATTGCCAGCATCGGAGTTTACAACTACGCTTGGCGTATTGTTTAAAATAAACGGAAGGTCCTGCCCAATGTTTTGTTTTTTAATATCCGCTTTGCTCAAATTTATTTTTGCAAATGGATTTTTGTCTGCCGCTTTTACGGAGCTTACTTCTACAGGTTGTAAATAATTTGTATCATTAAATTGTTTTTGTGCAAAAGAATACGATACAACACATAGCATGCTCACGCACAATATCAATAACTTCATAAAAATGTTTTGTGCTGAATATTCCGAGCAGAGTTGTCGGTAATAAAAGAATTTCTTTCTCCTTTCGCAGGCATTATCCTGTTCAAGTTATACGGGTATTATCTCAGCCTCGGTAAAGAAGCACCCCGGAAAATTCAGACGATTAAAAAATGAACTACTGCAAAGATAAATTACTTAGAGCAGAATATTTTTTATATTTATTGTAACAAATAAGATGTCTATTTCGTACAACCATAGAATCATCAACTTATTACTTAAAAATTATTTAAAATGAAACAGTTAATAATCGCATTAGCATGTATGTCTTCTTTACTAGCATTTGCCCAAACCAAACAATCAAGAACTGTAGCTGATTTTAGTGGTATTAGTAGCGCTACAGGTATTGAAGTAGAAATTACGCAAGGCAATGAAAATTCGGTTGTAGTATCAGCGTCAAAAGACGAGTTTATTGAGAAAATGAATACAGAAGTAGATAAAAACGGGGTGTTAAAAATTTACATGGAAAATAAAAAGGGAATGGGTTGGAACAATAGATACAACGTGAAGTTATATGCTTACGTAACGTATAAAAGTATCAATAAATTAATCGCTAGTAGTGGTTCTTCTTTAGAAACAAAAAATACTTTAAAGGCAGATGCGCTGAGTATAGATGTGAGCAGTGGTGCAAAAATAGAAGTGGATATTCAAACTACAGATTGTGATGTGGTGATGAGCAGTGGTGCTGACTCTAGGGTAAAAGGAACAGCTACTAATATAAAAATGGATGCAAGTAGTGGAAGCACTTTTAAAGGCGCTGATTTATCTATAGAAACATGCAGAGCAAGCGTATCGAGCGGTGCAGATATAAAAATTGGTGTAAGTAAAAAAATATCGGCAAGTGCAAGTAGTGGTGGTAGTATTAAATATAAAGGCAATCCTGAAGTAGAAAGAAAAGCGGAGAGTAGCGGGGGAAGTATTAGGAAGATGTGAGCAGTTGGCAGTTGGCAAAATATTTCGAGATTCAATTTAGTAATAAACACAAACGAAAAAAACGAGAAACTTTAAACGAGAAACAAACACCAAACAACAAACACCAAACAACAAATACCAAACACCAAACAAAATAACAACAAACAATAAACACCAAACAATTCTTATCAATGAAATATCTTCTTCAAATATTCTTTTTAATTACAACATTTTCTGCTGCTGCTCAAAAACAATTTGTGTTAGATGCTGATGCTGAAGTAAGAGAAATTTATGGAAGCTTTACGAGTATTAGAGTTTCGTCTGGTATTCATCTTTATTTGAGTAAAGGAGATGTGGAAGCTATTGCGATTAGTGCCTCGCAAGAAAAATATAAAGCAAAAATAAAAACTGAAATTGAAAATGGAGAGTTGCATATTTTTTATGAAGGAGATAGAATTTGGAATGGCCGTAACCAAAAATTAAATGTATATGTGGCGTATAAAAACTTGGAGCAAATTACCGCTACAGGCGCATCCAATGTATTGATAGCTGGAGTAATGAAATTGCCATCGTTAAATATAAAACTGAGTGGCGCAAGCGATTTTAAAGGGCAACTAAATATTGATAATTTGAATGTAAAAATAAGCGGCGCAAGCGATATATATTTGAGTGGCATAGCTAAAAATACAAATATAGAATGCAGTGGTGCAAGTGATTTTAAAAGTTATGATTTAACCACAGAAACAGCTA
This sequence comes from Ferruginibacter sp., assembly GCA_043723285.1. Classification (GTDB taxonomy): domain Bacteria; phylum Bacteroidota; class Bacteroidia; order Chitinophagales; family Chitinophagaceae; genus Ferruginibacter. Next base: position 6,630 of record JAYSOC010000569.1, read on the forward strand.
GTATAAAGGCTTCGGGCGCAAGCGATATAAATATTACTGTAAACAAAGAAATAACGGCAAATGCAAGCGGCGCTAGCAATGTATTTTACAAAGGCGCTGCAGTTGTAAAAGAAAAACATAGTAGCGGCGCAAGTTCTATTTCTAAAGAAGATTGAAAAAACGGATGCCAACTTTTAAAAAGTTGGCATCCGTTTTTTCAAAAATTATTATTTGTTTACAAGCTGAAGAGCCCTGATGAATCTTCATTGGCGACGCTCCATTCATCAGTAAATCTTTATTGAGCTTTTATTATGCAATAGATTA
>JAYSOC010000570.1:0-2788 GCA_043723285.1 Ferruginibacter sp.
AATATTTTCTAAAGTGTTATCGGTTACAATATTAGCTGGTGGCATATTATAGGCTGCGGCTATTTCATTTCTAATACGAAAAAGATTTAATAAAATTTGTTGTTTATAAATACTTAATGTTGCTTTTTGTTTGGAGGTTAGTTTTATAACATATTCTGTTACGGGCACTTCTTCGCAGCATTTATTTTCTTCTTGCAACATATCTAACACATTGTTTTCTATAGCTTGGGCTAGAAAATTATTTTTTAATTTTAGCAAAAAAATCACATCATTGCTTGCATAAATTTGTTGCGCATTATTAAGCGGGCGAGTACGCCAGTTAGACCTTTGCAAAGATTTATCTACGGTAATATTAAAAGAAGCAGCTACTAAATCTCCAAATGAATTTGCAGGGTGGTTACAAAGCTTTGCTGCCACTTGTAGGTCAAAAATATTTACTGGATTGCAATTGTTTATTTTTAAAATTTGCACATCTTCCGTGCATGAGTAAGCTACTTTGCAAATGTTGGCGTCTTCAAAAATTGTCCAAAGCATTTGCAAATTTTTGAAAGCTAAAGGGTCTACGAGGTAGCATTTTTCGCCATCAAATATTTGAAGTAAAAAAAGTTTGAAACCATATTCTCTCCAAAAACGGTCAAACTCTGTGTCGAAAGCAAATTCAGTTTTTTGTTGAAGTATTTGACAAAGTAGTAAAAGTTTTTCGTCAGTATTTACAAATACGATTTCTATATTGCCATTTTTTATATTAGTCAAATCCATGTACATTGTTTATTTTCTGCAATGTAAAATCAATAAACAACTATTCCATAAATGTTTTCAAAAAATATTAAAATACTTTTCTAGGGCAACCTAGCTTACTTCTTCCATTTGCAATACGACCTGCTTTGTTATTTATACCTGCACTTAATCTTAACCCCGAAAAATAATACCAATCTTTTGTTTTTGGGCTTCCTCTTTGTGCGCCTTCAGCTGGGTATGGTGGTGCGCCTGCAAGCTCATCGCCTCTATACGCAAGTGCTACAGATTGCTCGCCTTTTGCTGCTAACAAGGTTGCAAAGTCAACATAATTTGTACTTACATCATCTAAATAATCTGTAAATAATTTTCGTATGCCTACCTCTGCGGCAAGTTGTAAATTATCTGAAATTTGTAATTTTATACCTCCACCAAATGGTACAGCAAATTGTGTAAGACTATAATTTTTGCGATCTGGATACGAAGCTAAGCCTTGTCCTTCGGTACTTAATGGTTTTAAAAATACTTTGTTGCCAGTACTATCATTTGTGTAGGGATTAAAATGATACCCAGCAATGCCAGCAAAGAAATATGGCGTTATGCTTTTTCCTTCTAATTTAAATAAATTATACTCTAAACCAAGTTGTAATTCGCTCACAGCAGATTTAAAACTAAGGTTACGAAATTCAATTCCTTTTGCTGTAGTATTTTTTGTATCGTTTCCCTCTAACGTGCCATACGTAAAGACTGTACGAGCTATCAATTTATCTGTAATATCGTAGGAAACACCAATACCAACGGCAGGATGCGATTGATTAAAATTTAACCGCTTTCCTTGCAAGTCACCTTGATAAGTGGCAACACCAGCAAATACATTTGCGTGAAAATTTTGAGAAAAAACGGCAAGCGGCAACACCGCCATAAATAGGAGGATAGAATGTTTCATGCAATAAATGGTTTATAGTAGAAGTTGCCTATTATAGCATTTCAAAAACCATTCCATTTACATTTTGCAATATGTTAATGTGTAAAAAAACGAAGTGTAAGTATCATTAAGCTTGTAAGCGTTTCAATTCTTTTTCTACAATTGGAATCAATTCTGTTAGACTATTTTTAAAATCGTTGTGCAAAGTAGTCAAGGTGTGCAAATCATATCCTTCTCCACTATTTTTTTCAACTATTTCTGCTTTATTCGTAAGTGTAGTTAAACCCACAAAACTAAATGTGGCTTTTATTTTATGAATATGACTTTTGTACGTTTTTATATCTTCTTTGGCAAAACTTTCCTCTATAGCAGCCCATTGTTCAGGATAACTCAATACAAACTGCTCAAATACAACTCCTGCATAATCTTTGTCGCCTTCATAAATGCTTTGTAAGTATTCTGTATCCAACCTATTATCAAAAACAAAAATATTATCTTCCATTTTACCTTTTAATTATATATTCTAACGTAATTTTAGTAAAAATAATATAACAAACGCAGAAAATAATCGTTATTTGTGTATAATTACACAAAATGCAGTATTAATGGAAGTTTTTAACCCCAAAAACAACTTAAATTTTTTCAAAAAATTAACGAATCAGTATAAAAGTGAAACAAAATCTGAAGTGTTTCCTGTACTAATCATAAGTTTATTTGTACTACTTCTTTTTGGGGTGGATGTATTCTTTGCATTAAGAAACAACATTGCGATAGAACCATTTGTAATTCCTATTACCATTATTGTAAATATTTTACTGCTGGTTGGTATTTTTAAAAGTAAAACAAGTAACAAATTTGTACCAATTGTTTGTTTTCTTTTTTTAGGAGTAATTAGCGGTTTGATTTTAATGAATGGATTGAGTACAGGCATTTGTTTTTATTATATACCTGTGCTTATTGTATATATTATTTTTGGAAGTGATTTAAGACATAAAATAAAATTCCGTTTATTTTTTCTAAATGTATTAATATTTTTAGGGGTGCTTATTTTTAGTTTTTTAAAAAATACAAATGGTTCAAAAACTTTTGTATTAAACTCCCTTTTTATTTATAGGCTCAATGCCGCCA
>JAYSOC010000571.1:0-6917 GCA_043723285.1 Ferruginibacter sp.
TTCCATGCAAAAACACCTAAGCCAGTCTCCGCTATTGCAGCTGCAGCTTGGTCTTGCGTAGAAAATATATTACAGCTACTCCACTTTACTTCTGCACCAAGGTGCGTTAACGTTTCAATTAAAACCGCCGTTTGAATGGTCATGTGTAAGCAACCAGCAATGCGTGCCCCTGCTAATGGTTTGCTATCGCCATACTCTTCTCTTACGCTCATTAGGCCTGGCATTTCTGCTTCAGCAAGCATAATTTCTTTACGACCCCATGCTGCAAGACTCATATCTGCAACTTTGTTTTTTAGGCTAAAATCAATGCCTGTAATTGTTGATGTTTCCATGTTAAATTGTTGAATTGTTTTATTGTTAAATTGTTATATGAAATTCTATAATTCTTATTCGTACATTCGTGGCAATTAAATTTATTTTTTGTTTACGGGCAAATATCCTTGATTGAACATTTGTGGCGACGCTCCATTCAACAGTATCTCTTTATTCATCTTTTACCAAATCGTATTTTCTCACAATGAAACTGCGATTACAAAGTTCACAACGTTGTTTCTTTTTTTTCTTTATATCATCGTATTAAAGAATGTGCAAATGTACTATAACTAGAATATTATCCTATGTTAAACTTAATATTTAGGATGAAAGATAATATTTTAGTAATTTAGCAGCATAAAACTACTTTTTACTATGGCAAAACAACTTGTAAAAGAAGAAACGGCTACAGAGGTTTTTTCGCTCGATAAAAAAGATAAAGCTATACTTGCCTTGCTACAACAAAATGCAAGAATAACGGTAAAAGAAATTTCAGAAAAAGTACACCTTAGCACTACGCCTGTGCATGAGCGTATAAAAAGATTAGAAGCAGAAGGCGTAATAAAACAATACGCAGCGCTTGTAGACCATAGTAAAGTTAAAAAAAGCTTAATGGTAATTTGCTATGTATCGTTAAAAGCACATAGCAAAAATGCGGGTATAAAATTTATAAATGCCATAAACGAAATGAACGAAATTATAGAATGCTACAGCATAAGCGGCGAATTTGATTTTATGCTAAAAGTAGTAGAAGAAAATATGGATTCGTATTACAACTTTCATGTAAACAAACTAAGCCAAATAGAAAACATAGGCAATGTGCAGAGTGTATTTGTGATGGGTGTTATAAAGGATACTGTGCAGTTAGTATATTAGTTTCAGGTTAAGGGTCTGGTGGTTACGGGTTAGAGTTTGTAAAACTTTATGCTTTTATTAAATTTTTACAATACTTTTAATTATGAAAAAAATTACAATTACACTTTACTGTATTCTTATTTTAGCCACCAATTCCTTTGCATCAATAGATACCATTTCTATCTACAGCAATGCCATGCATAGAAACATAAAAGCAGTTGTAATAAAACCTAGTAATTATGCAAAGCAAAAAGATTTTCCTACCGTTTATTTATTGCATGGCGCATTTGGCACTTATGATAACTGGGCAAAAAAAGTTCCTGCATTACAAGCTGAGGCAGATAAAAATCAATTGCTAATTGTTTGTCCGGATGGCTCAGTAAACAGTTGGTATTTTGATAGCCCAACAGACAGTACGTACAAATTTGAAACGCATGTAAGCACAGAGGTACCAAAGTACATTGATGAACATTACAAAACAAAAAAAGATAGAAAGTACAGAGCCATCACAGGCTTAAGTATGGGTGGGCATGGTGCCATGTTCATTGCATTTAGACATGCAGAAACATTTGGCGCTTGCGGGAGTATGAGCGGTGCTTTGGCTGTTTCTGTTATCAATAAAGGCTATGATTTAAACAAACGCATTGGCGATTTTTCTGAAGCAAATGAATATTATAAAAAGTGGAGTGTGCTAAACGTAATAGAAATAAAACCCAAAGATTCGTTGGCCATAATTATTGATTGTGGAGTAGATGATTTTATTTATGGCATGAGTAAAGCTGCGCACGAAAAATTAGATTCATTAAAAATAACACACGATTATATTGTAAGACCAGGCAAGCATGATTGGAATTATTGGGGGAATGCGGTGCAATACCAATTGTTGTTTTTTAGAAACTATTTTGATAAAAAATAAATGGCTTATAATGCCAATCTCATCACATAATCATCCATCACATATCCTTCGCCAATATCAATAACTTCTTCTCTTAAAATGGCAAATCCTTTTTTAAGATAAAATTCTTTTGCGCTATTGTATTTGTTTACATTTAATTCTAAAGAGGTTGCCGAATATTTTTTCATTGTTGCATAAATATTATCAAGCAAAAAACTACCAACGCCTTTTGTTTGTTGCCGTGGTAGCACATATAATTTGTGTAAGCGAAAAGTATTTGGGTCATCATTGTTTTTAGTAGAAAAAGATGCAAAGCCAAGCACAGTCTCATTTTCTACAGCAAATATAAATTGATGCCCATTTTCCATTTGCGCTGCCAATGCATCGTCGCTGTAAAAAAGATTGAGCATATAAACTATTTGCTCAGCAGAAATAATGGTGCCGTATGCTTCGGGCCATATATCTTCTACAAGCTTTTGTATGGTAGAAATATCTTCAACTCCTGCTTTTTTTATATACATTATTTTACAGTCAATTTTAAATTAGGTGCATACATTATTCTACCTTGTGGATCTTTCACAATAATATCAAAGAAAATAATTTCTTCGCCAGGGCGTAAGTTTTCTCTAACCATACTTAGCCACATTGCAGGTATGGGAGATGTTTTAAAAAAAGAAGATTTTACAGAAGTAGTGTTGTACGCTTTCCCTGAAGCTTCATCTTCCGACACTACTATTTTTCTATATAAAAACTGATAAGATGAAAGAGTGTATGCAACATTTTTTGCATCTACAATATTTAGTTTGGCGCCACAAATAGCATCAGCTATTTGTGGGCTTACAAAACTAGAATCTTTATACCCCCCAAGTGAGCATACCAACTTTGGCAATTTAAATTTTGCATATAAGCTTGGCTTAGCAGGTGTGCGTTGTGCAAATGTGCTTGAGTGTGAGGTTACACATGCAAGCAATAAAAATATTTTTATCATTTTCATGCTACAATTTAAATAGTTTTTTCACATAAAAAAACGGCACGCTATATTTTAACATGCAGTTGTCATTTCAAATTTTAAAACAAATGATTGGAATATATAATAAACCTTGCTTTTAAAACATTATCAATTATTCATTGTTAATTATTCATTGAAAATTAATTATTCATCGAAAGCAAACTATCTTCTATAATCCCAATCTTTTCTTCAGCATCTGCTTTTTTCTTATTTTCCACAGCCAATACTTCTGGCTTTGCATTTGCCACAAATTTTTCGTTGCTCAATTTCTTTTCTACACTTACCAAAAATCCTTTTAAGTGCGCTAGTTCTTTTTCTAAATCTTCTTTTTGCCCAGCTACATTTAGCGGCTGCTCTGTTTCTATGTAAAATTTATCCTTACCTATTACGGTTGTTATTGTTCCCGCCACTGCATCATTCACATATGTTATAGAAGCACTGTTTATCTGCTTTGCTAAAATACTTTCAATGCTTTTGTACACAGCCTCTTCAGCCGTTTGTATGTGAACTTTTATTGTTTCTTTAGGTTTTATTTGGTTTTTATTGCGCACATCACGCAGGCCACTAATAATATTTTTTAGCAATGCACCTTCGCCTAATACTTTTTCATTTGCTTGCACAGCTGATGCATACACATGTGTACACAGATCATCTTTTCTATCTGCCAACAAATGATAAATTTCTTCTGTAACAAAAGGCATAAACGGGTGCAGCAATTCCATCAGCGCAGCAAAGAACTCCACTGTTTTTTCATACACTGCTTTTTCTATCGGTTGTTCAAAGCCCGGCTTCACCCACTCCAAATAACAACTACAAAAATCATCCCATATCAATGAGTAAATAACTTTTAATGCCTCACTCAATTTAAATTGGTTTAGCATTTCATTTACTTCCAATTTTACTTCATTCAATCTATTCTCAAACCACTCAATTGCAAATTGCTCTTTGCCCTCTGCAAACTGCCCATTGCCAACTGCCTCCTGCCTCCCCTCCCACATCTTCAACAACTTCACAGCATTCCACATCTTATTATTAAAATTTCTTCCTTGTTCCAGTGCGCTTTCATCAAATAAAATATCATTACCTGCTGGCGATGCAATCATTATTCCAAACCGTACTGCATCCGCACCATATTGGTCTATCAGCGCAAGTAAGTCTGGCGAATTGCCAAGACTCTTACTCATTTTTCTACCTTGCTTATCTCTTACAATGCCCGTAAAATATACATCTTCAAAAGGCATTTCATTTTTGTATGTGTAGCCAGCCATAATCATTCTAGCTACCCAAAAGAAAATAATTTCTGGCGCCGTTACCAATGTTTGTGTAGGATAATAATATTTTATTTCTTCATTGTTCGGATTACTAATGCCTTTAAAAACTTCTATCGGCCAAAGCCAAGATGAGAACCATGTGTCTAGGCAATCTTCGTCTTGAGAAAGTTGAAGGTTGCGAGTTTCGGGTTGCGAGTTGTGTAACGCTTCAATACTTTCAGCTACGTAAACATTTCCTGATTCATCATACCACGCAGGTATTTGCTGCCCCCACCAAAGCTGTCTGCTTATGCACCAGTCTTTAATATTGTCCATCCAATGGGCATATGTATTTTTAAATTTACTCGGGTGAAATTTTATTTTCTCTTCCGCCACAGCCGCCGTTATTTCGGGGTTTGTTGCAATAAACTTTTTCATATCCATAAACCACTGAAGCGATAAACGACTTTCAATAACCGCACCCGTACGCTCACTCGTGCCCACTTGGCTTTTGTAATCTTCTATTTTTTGCAAGCCACCAATGGCTTCAATATCCAATGCAATTTTTTTGCGAAGCGCAAAACGATCTACACCCGCATACGAAATAATCGTATCGTTTATCAAATCATCTTCCAATTCTTCGAGGGTAAATTTGCCTTCTTCATCCAGCGTATTTATTGCTCTTAGGTTATGTTTTTTACCCAACTCATTATCATTTTTATCATGCGCAGGTGTAACTTTTAATGCACCAGTACCAAAGTCTGCCGTTACATATTCATCGCCAATAATTTTTATTTTTCTGTTGATGATGGGCACCATCACTTCTTTACCCACAAAAGATTTATATCGCTCATCAGTAGGGTTTACACAAATAGCCACATCGCCCAAAATGGTTTCAGGCCTAGTAGTAGCAACAGTTATACCGCCAGCACTGCCATCGGCAAAGGGATACGTTACATAATATAATTTGCTGTCAACATCTTTAAAAATAACCTCTTCATCGCTTAAAGCTGTCTTGCTTGCAGGGTCCCAATTTACCATGCGAAGTCCTCTGTAAATAATACCATCTTTATGCAAGCGAACAAATATTTCTATCACCGATTTGTAGTAGTCGGGGTCCATGGTAAACGATGTTCTATCCCAATCCAAACTACAACCCATTTTTTTCAATTGCTCCAAAATAATACCGCCATATTTCTCTTTCCACTCCCAAGCATATTTCAAAAATTCCTCTCTGCTTAGCGATGATTTTGTAATGCCCCGCTCCCGCAACATAGCCACCACTTTGGCTTCTGTAGCTATACTTGCATGGTCGGTACCCGGCACCCAGCAAGCGTTTTTGCCTTGCATACGAGCACGACGTATCAAAATATCTTGTATAGTATTGTTCAAACAATGCCCCATGTGCAGCACACCCGTTACGTTAGGCGGCGGCATCACAATCGTGTATGCCTCACGCCCATCAGGCTCACTTTTAAAATACCCATTACTCATCCAATGGCTATACCATTTTTTCTCTATCTCCTGCGGCTCAAAATTCTTAGTAAGTTCCATGCTTATTATTGGCTGTTTTTTTAGTGGGGCGAAGGTACAAAAAAGCATTCGTTTTTTGGGTTAGTGCTTCATTTTTGGAGCATGGGCTGTGGAAGCTATGGTGGACATTGGTTAAGGGCTATTCGCTGCAATCTTTTTTTCGTTCCTCAAAAAAAGGATTTCCGCTGCTATCCCTGCTAGGTTGAGTGGAGGAGCTTTTTTCAACTTTTATTGACGTGGAGATTGGAGCGGATGGTATTGTTAAGTTTTTTTGAAGTGAAATTCAAAATCAAAAGTTACTTTTTTAAATTAATGAATCGAAATAGCTTTAATCAATAATACTTTTACTAAATTTGTTGGTATGGCATTAGCAATAGATATAAAACCGTTCACAAATGAACTACCTAGTCACTTTGCCGACAGGGTTGGGCAACTTTATGCTAAAACTGTTACAACACAACATAAGAAGGATAATGGACAGTTTTTTACTCCTACAGAAATTGCTCACTTCATGGCAGGACTTGCCAAACAAACTAAAGATAAATTCAAAATACTTGACCCAGGTTGTGGTACAGCCATTCTTTCAAGTTCACTAATAGAAACACTTGCAAAAAATAATGGCAACTTACAAGAAATTGAACTTGTTGTTTATGAGACCGACCAAGATATCTTGCCTTATACAAAAGCAGTACTTGATTATTTAGGTAAATGGTTAAAGGAAAATAAAATTAAGTTTGTAGCAAAGCTCGACATAAATGATTTTGTACTTGAAAATAAGGATTGCTTTCAAGTATCTGCAACACTTTTTTCTGAACCCAAAAATGCTACTTACGATATTGTTATTTCAAACCCACCATATTTCAAAATATCAAAGGATGATAAACGAGCAACTGTAGCAAAATCGATTGTTTGGGGACAACCCAATATTTATTCCATCTTTATGATGGTTGCAACTAAACTATTAAAAGAAGGCGGCGAACTAATCTTTATTACACCAAGAAGTTTTGCTTCGGGTAATTATTTCAGAGCTTTTCGTGAAGCATTTTTTCAGGAAATAGAAATT
>JAYSOC010000572.1:0-6899 GCA_043723285.1 Ferruginibacter sp.
TACAATAAAAAGTACAAATGCTGGTGATACTGTTAACTTAAATACTACTGTTACAGATTATTTACCTTCTCTAAATTTTGTTTACAGTCCAACCACAAAAATGAATATCCGTTTATCTTATACTGAAACATTAAATAGACCCGAGTTTAGAGAATTAGCACCCTTTCTTTTCTTTGAGTCTGTCAGTAATTTCACCATTGGCGGTGATGAGAATTTAAAAAGAGCAAAAATAAAAAACTACGATTTTCGTTATGAGTACTTTCCTGGGAAAGCACAATTACTTTCTTTCTCCGTTTTTTATAAAAAATTTACCGACCCTATAGAATTTGTTACGCTACCCAATACCACTAACCAAGCAGGTTACAACAATAATCTTTCTGCTTATGTATATGGTGTAGAGGCAGAATTTAGGGTGCTATTATCCACTTTATTTGCTGGTAAAAATGAAAATACTTTTTTAAGTAAGCTAACGTTAGCTGGTAATGGTGCATATATGAAATCTAAAGTAACACTCGGTAATATTGGAGGTATCAGTGCAGAAAGCTTAGGCTCTAATCGCCCTTTGCAAGGTCAATCTCCTTACATAATTAATGCTTCTTTAGGATATAATGATGAAAAAACTGGTTTGTCATCTACTTTATCGCTTAATAGAATTGGGGATAGACTGGCAATAGCTGGTAACATAGAGGCCGCAGATATTTATGAAAAAGCTAGAACAGTTATGGATTTTCAAATAGCAAAGTTTTTACTAAAAAACAAATTGGAATTTAAGTTTAATGCAAGAGATATCTTATCACAACTAAATATTTCTTATTTTGATTATGACAAGTCTCAATCTTTCACAGAAAAAGATAGAGTTTTTTCTTCAGGTATTGCTCCAAAGGTTTTTAGTTTTACTGCTACGATAAAACTATAATACTTAAACATAAATAAGCTAGTTAAAAAAATATTATTTACTAAAGAAAAGTGCTATGCAAAATAAAATTGTATAGCACTTTGTTATTACGCATTTTATTCGCAATCCCGTTGCCATTTCGTTACTGAATATCGAAAATTATTTATAGCAAATTGAGTTGTTACAATATTATTTTATTAACATCAAAAAAAGTAAACCCATTAACAATTTCTTCATCTATAAAACACAATTTCATTACAATTTGGTAATGGTAAAAAACACTAAAATTTTAACATAAAATATACTTTTACATTCAAGTTTTTTACAACCAAGTTTTCCAATATCAATAGAAAAATACCTGTATTTAAAGGGCTTTCAGCTTATACTGTTTATTTTTTTAACTATTGATTACTATGCTTTCTATATTTATAACAATACAACAACAACTACAAGTTTATTGTTTAATCTGCATGAAATATTTATACAGCAATCACAAAAGTGCAATTCACAAAACCAACCTCACATTTAACATTAAAAAATTATCGCTAATGAAAAAAAACAAACAGCATTAATCACACAAAACACAAAAAATAATCCATCATTTACACAAAAAAATTAAAAAATGAAAAAGAAAATTTTAACTATTTTACCTTTATTATTATTTACAGCAGTGCTTTTATATGCACAACCAGAACCAACAACATATCGTGGTGCATTTGCACCAGCACCTGTACCAATGTGGACAGATAACTGGACCAATTGGGATCCTCAAAATACTTTTTATGGCACACCTACAGTAACAGTATCTGGTGTAATTACAACAAACACTACTTGGACAAAAAACAATGTTTATCAATTACAAGGGCTTGTATTTGTAGATAGCTTAGTTACACTTACTATTGAAGCGGGCACAGTCATTCGTGGTACTGCAACTGGATTAGGTGTTGGTACCAATGCATCTTTAATTATACAAAGAGGCGCACAACTAATTGCTAATGGTACACCATGTAACCCAATTGTATTTACATCAAGCAATCCAGCTGGTAGTAGAACAAAAGGAGACTGGGGTGGTATTATTATTTTGGGTAGAGCTTTACACAATTTAGGTACACAAAATCTGATTGAAGGTATAACAGCAACTGAATTGCGTGCTTACCATGGTGGTACAAATAATGCAGATAACTCTGGATCATTGAAATATGTGCGTATAGAGTATGGTGGTTTTGTATTTGCGCTAAATAATGAAATAAATGGTTTAACCATGGGATCTGTAGGTAGTGGAACTACCATTGATTATGTACAAACATCGTTTATAAATGACGATGCATTTGAGTGGTTTGGTGGTTCAGTAAATTGTAAGCATTTGGTGGCTTATAGATGTTTGGATGATGATTTTGATACAGATAATGGTTTTAGCGGATTGGTACAATATGGTTTAGGTATTAAAGATCCTAATATTTCTGACGTTACTGCTGTATCTACATCAGAAGGTTTTGAATCGGATAATAATGCTACAGGTACTACAGCTACTCCAAAAACAAGTGCTAGCTTTTACAACATTACACAAATAGGAGCTTATAGATGTGCCAATAATACTGGAGGTATCACAAACCCTACTGCTCCTGGAAATGGATTTAGAAGAGGTGCACGTTTAAGAAGAAATACAGAGTTGAAAATTTTCAACAGTATTTTGATGAACAACTGGAAAGGTTTATTGGTAGATGCGGTAACAGCAGCTACTAACCAATTGGCATTTAAAAATAATATCGTTGCAATGGATTTTACATTTAATTCTACAGTTACTGGTGCTACAGGTTTAGCAACTGCAGGAGAAGATGCTACATCAACAGCGTATTTAACAAATCCTGCAAATACAAATACTATCATAAGCACGCCTTGCGATGTATTGGTAAATGCTTGGAACTTTTTAAATCCTGATTACCGTCCAAATGGAGCAGGTTCTGGGGCTGCATTGGCTGGTTGCGATTTAGCACCTGGTATTCAAATTTCAACTGGTTTATTTGTAGCCAATCAAACGGCAGAAGTAGTGGTAGATTTATTTGAAAATGCTATCGGTAATTCTAACGGTACAATTACTATAACTATTCCAGTTCCATCTGGTTGGACAATTGCTCTTTTAGGCGGACCAGCACTTACGGCTACTCCAACTATAGGTACGCTTAACGGTACTTCTGCAGGTAATGGCGGATCACCTTTTGATAATACAAAATGGAGATTTAGTATTCAATCAGGTAACTTAATAGCTACTTCAATAGATGGCTTTACTATTTCATCAGGAGCTTCTGCTTCTGTAGGTTTAACTGCAAAAAGAAATGCAGCCACACCAGGTGGAACAAACCAAAGTTTATCTGTTACGCTTAGCGGTGGATCAGATATTGATGGTACTAATAATGGTTCACTTACTGGTTTAGGAGCTAACTAATAAAAATACACAAACCATAAATCAATTAAATCATTTATAAATACACAATAATGAAAATTATAAAATTATTAATGCTTTTTTGCATAGGTGCTTTTTTTATAGCATCTAATGCAATTGGGCAAGCCAACCCAACTATCGGTGTTATCGGCTTGGGTACCACTAACCCACTAAATGCTGGAGAGGTAGCAGTAGGCGCAACACTTGATCTTCAAGTATCAATTGGTAATACTGGTACTGCCAATATTGTGGCTTCAAAATTAAGACCTGTAATTACTGTGCCTGCTATTGTTACCATTTTACCAGATGCTCAACAAACAGGCTTACCTGCTGGATGGATAATTGTAGCTGGTTCTAATACAGGATCACAAATTCGTATTTGTAACGGTAGTGATGTTATTCCTGGAAGCGCAAACCGTACAATTATACTTAAAGTACAAGGCGTAAGTATTGGTGGCCCATCTACCTTTTCAGGTCAATTGAATTTTGGTGGTGCTAGTTGTTCTGTAGCGGGTTCTGCTCCTGCAGGTAATGTTACCGCAGATGACAATGCTACTTCTTCTGTAACAGTAATTGCTGCTGCAGCTTGCTCTATCACTGCATCTGCAAGTGCAGGTACAATACTTTGTAATGGTGGTACAACAACTCTTACCGCAGCAAGTACAGGCGGTGTAGGAACAGTTGAATATAGCATTGGTGGTGCATTCCAAACTAGTCAAACATTTACAGTGCCAGCAGGTACTTATACAGTTACAGCTAGAGAAGTAGCTACACCTACGTGTACTGCTACTGCAACTGCTGTTGTTATTACGCAACCTGCAGTTGTTTCTGGTACAACAACCACTACTAATGCAAGTTCTCCAACAAGCACTAACGGCACTGCTACTGTGGTAGCTTCAGGTGGTACAGGTGCGTATTCTTATTCTTGGAATACAACGCCAGTACAAACTACTGCTACTGCTACAGGTTTAGGTGTTGGTACTTATACAGTAACAATTACTACAGCTAATGGTTGTACTGGTACAGCTACAGCTACAGTAACTGCGGCAGCATGTAATATTGCTGTAACTGCTACAGCAGGCACTATTGCTTGTAATGGTGGTACAACTACAATTACTGCTACTGCTACCGGTGCTGTAGGCGCAGTTCAATATAGCCTTAATGGTGGTGCTTTCCAAACTGCTAATACATTTACTGTAAATGCAGCAGGTTCTCCATATACAGTTACTGCAAGAGAAGTAGCTAATACTGCTTGCTCTGCAAACGCAGCAGCAGTAACGGTTTCTCAACCATCTGCTTTAGTAGCAGCAGCATCTCCTACAGCTATTTTATGTAACGGTGGCAACTCTACAGTTACAGTATCTGCTATAGGTGGTACAGCTCCTTACACTGGTACAGGTACATTTACTCGTACTGCAGGCGCATATACTTACACAGTTACAGATGCTAACGGTTGTACAGCTACAGCTACAGGTACAATTGCTCAACCAGCTGCAATAGTGGTTACAGCTACTTTTGCACCTATTACAGTATTTGGTGGTACAACTACTGTTAACGTAACTGCTACAGGTGGTACAGGAACTTTAACTGGTACAGGTGCATTTGTACGTGCAGATGGTACATTTACATTTACTGTAACAGATGCTAACAACTGTACAGGTTCTACTACAGTTGTCATTGCTCCTTTCTCTACTCCTGTAACCGCTGATCCTGCTGTAGGACAAATGAACTTTACAACAATTGCAAATGCTTCTCAAAGCGCAAACAGTTTATTGTTCACACAAGATTATAAATTAAGAATTCCTTTTTACAATTTAAGCCAAACAGATATTGTACCAAACGGAACAATCAGCGTTAGAATAAACCTTGGTTCTAAGCTTTCTTTGGCTACAGGATTCAATTTAGCTACAGCTGCATTAAGTAACTATTTCACATTTACTTCTGCTACAGTAGCTGACAGTGTGATTATTACTGGTACTCAAATAGCGGCAATTCCTGAAGATTTTGCAGGTGTATTAATGTTCAATGTAAAAGGAAGATTATCTTGTACTTCTAATGTATCTACAAAAATTAATGTTGTTAATTTAGCGGCATTATTAATTGATGAAGATTTACAAAACAACGCAGCTACTATACAATACACGTTGCCAGTAACAGTAACTACTACACAAGTAAACGTAACTTGTAATGGTGCAGCTAATGGTATTATTAATGTAACAGCTAGCCCTGGTACAACAGTTGTAATTAGAAATTCTGCAAACGTAATTGTAACCAACACTGGTCTTGCACCAGGTGTTTATACAGTAACTGCTACTGCTACAGGCGATGCTCCTTTAAGCAACACATGTTCTAACAGCACTACTATTGTTATTGTTCAACCAGCAGTATTGGTAGCAGCTTCTTCTACTTCTGTAAACAACGTTTGTAACGCAGGCACGGATGGTGTTATTACAGCTACATCTACAGGTGGTACAGCTCCTTATACTTATACAATTGCTGGTCCTACAGTAAATACTACAGGTGCTACGTCTGGTATATTTACAGGTCTTGCAGCAGGTACATACACTATTACATCTACAGATGCTAATGGTTGTACTGCTACTACTACAGCAACAGTAACACAACCTACAGGTACTGCACCAAACATTTCATTAGGCTCTGATATTACATCAAGCTTCTTTGCTACTTCTGGTGTTACACAAACTATCGTGTATAACGTAGCTGAAATAGCTGGTAACCCTGCAGTAGGTGATACCATTAGAATTACAAGAGTATCTGGTTTTACTATCAACTTAAATACGGCTATATTTAGCACTACAGTTGGTTCTACAACTTATACGCTTGATAACTCAAGATGGAAGATTGACAATACTGATCCTTCTTTTGTTTCTATCATTTTAACTAATCCATTGGCACCAGGCCCTGGTACTTTACTTTGTAACCAAAGAGTAAATGTAGCAGTTACGTTAACTCGTAACACTACAGACATATCTACGTTTACATTGAGTGCTAGGTTAAGAAGAGCAAATGGAGAATTGATATTAACCAATAACCTCAATTCAATTATAATGACTGCTGATTAAGCGCAAATTAAAATAAGCGGAGGAGAAAATTTTCTCCTCCGTTATTTAAAAATTTTTAAAATATTTTTTATGAAATTAAATGTAAAGAGCTTAATCTTTTGCGGCTTGCTAGCAGTTTCGCTTAGCAGTATAGCACAGCAAAGAGCCGTAACGCTCGACCCTAAATTGGGTTCAATAAAAATTACTGATATGGCAGGGAATCAAATAAATGAAAATTTTATTCAACCTGGGCAATTGATAAAATTGGTGATACCTTTAGCCAATACAGATCATAGTGCAGCTATACCAAAGGGAAGTTGCAAAGTAAAAATAGGATTAGGTTCAAAACTACAGTTAGATCCATTGTTGGATTTAACTACAGTAAATTCTAGTAATTATTTTACTTGGTCTGTTGCAAATGCTGGTGGTCAATCTCAACTTACTGGAGAATTAAACACAGCGTTGCCGGCTAGTTTTCAGGAAGTAGAAGTTGCTTTTAAAG
>JAYSOC010000573.1:0-6892 GCA_043723285.1 Ferruginibacter sp.
CTTTTTAAAACCTGAGTACCCACTCCCATTAAAATAAAAGATTCTGCTAATTGATTGGCTGTACTTAATGCTCTATAATCTTTATGTACTTTACCATAAGTAAATAAACCTGCACTTATTAATAAACTGGGAAACCCTTGCCCCAACTGATATAAAAAGGTATTAAAGTTTTGTGGCGCTTTAAATAAACTTATATCAGTTTTACCAGCTTTGATATTTAAAATATCCTTGTAATTTTCCTCAGCACTTAAATGAATGTTGCTAGAAAATTTTTCTACACCATCGGTTATGGATTGATCTGCTAAAATTAAAATAGCAGAAGATGCCGCTACTAATAAAACTGGCTTAATGGCATTTTTTTTAAATGGCGCTTTACCAATACCTGCAAAATCTTTTGGCAAATTGGTTAAAAAACTAAACGGTTTTGGTTTTGTATATTCTAAAACTTTACCCTTACCTACAAAATATCTTTGTGTATGAACTTTAATATTATTCTTTACAATATTTACATTTGAATCTATATCGCCAGCTGTTTGACAGAAGCAATTTAAAATACTAAACAAACAGTAAACAATAATTAATATTTTTTTCATTATTACAATAAATTACTTTCTAAAATTATATACAAACACTACACCGCCCGAACCGCTTTGATAATATGGCATTAGCACCGTATTCACTGGTTTATTTTTAAATAATTTCTTTTTAATAGTTGGATAAATCCAGTAAGCTAATTTTGTAGAAAGAATACCAAAGCCTGCACCAGCAACAACATCGCTCACCCAATGCCTATTGTTATAAACCCTTAATGTACCAGTTGTTGCTGCCATTGCGTATCCAATAATGCCGTACCATGGTGATACATCTTTATATTCCATCCTTAAAAATTCTGCATTTGCAAAAGCGGTAGTAGTGTGGCCAGATGGAAAAGAATTATTGCTAGAACCATCGGGGCGTGTAACGTTAGTAATATGTTTTATTGGAGTAATAATACTTGTAGAAATGATTGTTGATAAAGCATAAATCATCGTTCTATCAAGTAAATTATTTTCCCCCTTTACACCAAAAGCATTTAGGGCATATACAGTTACAGTTGGCACAAACTGTAAATAATTATCTACCGTGGTCTTGTAACCAAAATTATTTGTTGTAATAGAAGATTCGATGCTTTTATCTAATATTTTTAATCCATTATTGCCTTGCGCAATAAAGCCATACGTAATAAAACCTGTTGGAATAATTAAAGCCTTTAATGCAGAATTCTTTTTGCAATTTTTTGATAAACTGTTATTTTCAATTGTTTTTAAATTTACCGCAGAGTCAATACCAGCTTGCTGAGCATAACAAAAATTTATTCCAATAAAAGCAAAAGCAAAAAGAAATGTTTTCATTAGTTGTACTATTCGAGAGAAACAAAGATAACAGAATCGCCGCAATCAATATTTTTAATAACATTTTGATTATGTAACTAAATGCTTATCAGCAATGATGTTTAAACGTTAAGCATATTTAACATTTTTTGGCAATCATTTTGCAAATTATAGATTACATAATATATTCTCCATTTGACTAATTCTACATTAATCCAGCATTGCAATAATTTTTTAGAGTTTTATAAAATTAAACCCAAATTGAATACACTTTAATATTGCAGTCTATCTATTTTTAACAATTGTATAAACTTTAAAATGTAATGTATGAAAAATGTAAAAAAACATGCTGCTTGGGTCGGCGTGCTTATTATTAGCTCGATTATTTTTATTGGGTCTTGTCAAAAACAGGTTGATGAAACAATCCCCAATTCCGACACAAAAAAATTATCTGTTTATTTAACCGATGACCCATGCAATTTTGATTCGTTATTTGTAGATATTCGTTTTGTAGAAGTAAAAATAGACACCTCCAAACAACATGGTGACGATGACCATCATGGAGATAATGATGATGACGGAGATGATGACCATCACCACAATGACTCTTTTGGATTTTGGGATACGCTTGCTATAACCCCAGGTGTTTACAATATTTTAAAATTAAGAAATGGATTAGACACATTGCTTGCTAGTGGCAACATTCCCGCAGGAAAAATTAGAAAAATAAGAATAACGCTCGGCATAAATAATTCAATAGTTGTTGGTGGTGTAAGTCATCCACTTTTATTATCTCCTACTACAAATAATTATGTATATGTAAAAATACATAGCGAAGATGAAGATGACGATATATCAACACAAAGCGCTATATGGCTAGATTTTGATGTATGCAAATCTGTAAGAATAAGTGGCGGACAATATTTCCTAAAACCTTTTTTGAAAACATTTTCAATGAAAAAATCGGGTAGAGTAGAGGGTAAAGTTTTCCCTCGTGCAGCATTGCCCTTTGTAGAGATATTTAACGCAACTGATACCGGTTTTGCAATACCAGAAAGTGATGGTGAATATAAAATTAGAGGATTGAAAACAGGTATTTATAAAATTAAATTCTTTGGCCATAATGGTTATTTTGACAGCACTATTTCAAATATTAATGTTCAGAGAGGCGGAGAAACCCACGTGCAAAATATAACATTACATAATTAGCTTGCCCCCTATGATTAACTAAGGCCAGAATTTTTTCTGGCCTTTTTATTATATGGAAATTGGCAATGATGGAATAAATTTAATATTGTTCAGAAACATTTTTTATTCAAAAAAATATTGAATCTTTACAAAAATAATATAGAAATGATTTTTAGTGCAACAATGGATAAAGAAACAGTGTTTAATGCCGTATCTTCTTTTTTGGCAGAAAAAAAACTTAGTATTGCTTCACAAGATAGTGAGCGGCCTTGGGGAGGTTTTTTTGTTTTAGATGAAAACGACGCTGAAAAATTTATTACTAACTTTTTTCCTCATCTTACCAAAACTCAACTAACTATTTCTGGAAAACTAAGCCCCAAGATATTAATAGTTGCACCACAAAAAAGATTGAGTTGGCAGTTTCATTATCGCCGTGCAGAAATTTGGAAATTGATAGCCGGCGAAGCAGCAGTAATGGTAAGTGATACAGACGAAGAAACAGAAATTATCAACTTAACGAAAGGCGATATTATTGAACTAAAACAAGGGGAACGGCACAGATTAATTGGTACAGATAATTGGGGAATTATTGCAGAAATTTGGCGACATACAGATGCCGAAAACCCAAGTGATGAAAATGATATAGTAAGATTACAAGATGATTTTGGACGATAAAGATATTATTACAAAAGTGAAACGAAATACCCAAACTAATATTTACCAATAATTAATTTATGATGATACAAGACCTAGAACCCAAAAATGTTTGGATAAATTTCTCTAAGTTAAATGCAGTGCCACGAGCCTCAAAAAAAGAAAGGCAAGTTATTGATTTTATAAAATCTTTTGGAAACAATTTAAATCTTTCTGTTTATGAAGATGAAGCGGGGAATGTAATTATACGAAAACCCGCCTCCGCCGGCATGGAAAATAAACAGCCTGTTTGTTTACAAAGCCACTTAGATATGGTGCATCAAAAAAACAACGATACCGATTTTGATTTTGCAACACAAGGCATAGATATGTATGTAGATGCGGATTGGGTAAAAGCAAAAGGAACAACATTGGGCGCTGATAATGGAATGGGTGTTGCTGCAATTATGACAATTTTAGAAAGTGTTGATATTCCACATCCTGCCATTGAGGCCTTATTTACTATAGACGAAGAAACAGGAATGACGGGAGCTCTAGCACTTAAAGGTGGTTTGTTAGATGCAAAATACATGCTCAATTTAGATACAGAAGAGGACAATGAACTTACCATTGGTTGTGCTGGTGGCATTGATGTTACAGGCACAGGTGTATATGAAGAAATAAAACCGAACGAAAATTCAGTCGCATATAAAATAAATATTAAAGGATTAAAAGGAGGACATTCAGGAATAGAAATTCATAAAGGTCTTGCAAATGCAAATAAATTAATGAATCGTTTTTTATGGAGCGCCAATAAAGAAATTAATTTTCAAATAGCAAGTATTGATGGTGGTAGTTTGAGAAACGCAATACCGAGAGAATCAGTAGCAGAAGTTTTTGTTGCAGAAAATGATATTGAAAAATTTGAAAAATTGGTAGATGAGTATGCTAATATTTATAAAAGTGAATATCAATTTACAGACCATACTTTAGATTTTGTTTATGAAAAAATAAATTCTACACAAAATGTATTGGATGCAAAAACGCAAACAAATTTATTAAACAATATTTATGCTATACCCAATGGTATTTTTAGAATGGATAGCAATATTGCTGGGCTTGTGCAAACGAGCAATAATCTAGCCAGGGTTGTTGTGAAAAATGGTAGTTATTCTATTCAGTGTTTAACACGCAGTAGTGTAAATTCCGAAAAAATGGATTTGGCAAATATGATAGAAGCTGCTTTTAATATGCTGGGTGCTACTACAAATTTTGGAGGCAATTATCCTGGTTGGGCGCCACAACCCAATAATGATATTGTAAAATTGACTGTAGCAAAATATAAAGAATTGTACAATAATGAAGAACCATTGGTAAATGCTTGTCATGCCGGTTTGGAGTGTGGTATATTGGGCACGAATTATCCTGCTATGCAAATGATATCTTTTGGCCCTACTATTCATGGCGCACATAGTCCCGATGAAAAAGTGAGTATTAGTAGTGTACAAAAATTTTGGAAATATTTATTGGCTGTGTTGAAGGATATAAATTAATGAAAAAAGGGGGCGCAATATGTCTGCACCCCCATTTCAATTTTATTATTTTTTCAAGTAAAAATATTTACCCTGCTGCCTCAAGCTTCATAGCAGCTTCTGCTAATCTCATTTCGCCGAAACCAATACTTGGATGTTGTTCTCTTATTTCTGTATAAGTTTTTTCTCCTTTATCCTTCATAATAGCAGCAACGTCTTTATATCTTTCTATTTTCATTACTTCAGTAATTTCAATCAATCCTTTTTCTATACAAGCAGCAATATGCCCTTCAATTGTTCCTGCAGTAAGGCTTCTCATTACTGCTATTTCTAAAATTGTTTTTCCTTCTTTAAATAAATTATAAGAAGATTCTTGTGTGGTTACTTTTGGCATACCATCTTCAACTTTTACCTTACGCTCTCTTTTTGGCGAAGCTTTTTTCGCATCAATATTTGTTGCAATATTATGCCGCTCACAATAATCACAAACTGCATCTATAATTTCATCGCCATACTTATCTACTTTGGCTTTTCCAAAACCAGTAATCAACAATAAATCTCTTTTTGTTTTTGGTAAATAGGTACATACATCTTTTAGTGTAGCATGCGAGGCTATTAAATAAATAGGAATATTTTCATCGGTACAAATAATATCTCTCCATCTTTTTAGTGTATCATACAATTCGGGATTGGGAGAATCTGTTTTTGTATTTCTTTTGGTTGTAGCATACACAGAAAGGTTAAACTTTGTTTGAGCATAATTTAATTTGTGTTGCAAATAACTAGTAACAGAAAAAGGGTTTTTACAATACTGCAAATTATATTCAGCGGCATGCAAAGCATTGGCAACAGAAAGTAAATGCTCATTTATAACTGTAGAAGTGTCTGTATGCTCAGTAACCATTGGCTGGTTTTTTATAGTTTCAATAAACGAATTAAATTTTATTAAAAAATGATTTGCACCAACACTAATGCGACTTTGCAGCGGTTCATTTTTTTCTGCAATAGGCTCATCCTTTAGCAAAGTATTTATTTGCCTAATAAATTTTAATCCGTTCATTTTCTCTGAAGTAAACTCATGTAGCAGATTTGTAATCCATTCTCTAGCACCATTGTTCAACTTCCCACTTTCAGCATCTACATGAAAACGAAGTTGTAATAATGCATCTTCCACATTATAAAAGGCAAAAGTTTCTTCCAATAATTGTTGAGTGTAAACTTGCCTTGCCCCCTCAAATCTATCTGCAAGTGAGCCCTTGTGTGTAAGATTTTGCTGGCCTTTATTTACAAGTTCATTATCCTTTATAGCACTCTGTGGTATTTTATTGAGCAACACAATTCCGCCCAAGCTTGTGCATCTACTTAGCGCCACATACACTTGCCCGCTACTAAAAGCACTTGCTGCATCAATCATTACTTTATCAAAAGTAAGCCCTTGGCTTTTGTGTATTGTTATAGCCCAAGCCAAGCGCAGCGGAAATTGTGTAAATGTACCCACCACTTGTTGCTCTAGTTTTCCATCAGCACGATTCAAATTGTATTTACTATTTTCCCAAGTATCTTGGGATACATTTATTTCCACACCATCACATTCCACCAATATTTTTTCTGCTTCTAGTTTTGTAACAACACCAATTTTTCCATTAAAATATCTTTTTTCTACAGGGTCGTTTTTTAAAAACATTACCTGTGCGCCTACTTTTAATAACAACGATGGGTCGGCTGGGTACATACTTTCGGGGAAATCATTTTCCACCTCTGCTTTGTAAATAAATGGTGGCGCAAGTAGTTTTTCTATTTCACTATTATTTATAATATTCGCTTGATTGTTGTGGCTCGTAAGGGTAATATAATTTTCGTCGTAGCCAGGTCTAAAACCTGCAATGTATCTTTCATGCAACATTTCAAAATCATCTTCACCCATATTATTGGTGCGCACATTGTTCAATAAATCTACAAAGGACTGTTCTTTTTGTCGGTAAATTTTATTCAATTCTATCAACACAGGTTGTTGTTCTTTCACCGCTAAACTATCAAAGAAAAAGGGCGATGCATAATACTCTTGCATAATACTCCACTCATGATTTTGCGCTACAGGCGGCAGCTGGTGCAAATCGCCAATGCACAATATTTGTACACCACCAAATGGTGTATTGTAATTTTTACGAA
>JAYSOC010000574.1:0-6890 GCA_043723285.1 Ferruginibacter sp.
TCGTAACGACCATCAAAAGTTAAGTTCAAATCTTCGTTACGCAATAAAGCAGGATTATTTACAATTGCATTTGCAGAAGCTGAGCCATCAGATTTGATAGTATATTTAGGTATAACATTTAAAATGTTGTTTATGTTAAATGCAATAGACAATTTCTTTGTAGCTGCATAATTAACACCTAAGTCTGTAACATTTGCTGTTTTAAATTCTGTATATAAACCTGGGTCTGAAAAATCAGCCTGTTTAAACTTTGTTGGTCCGAAAGTGGTATTGTTTAAAGAAAACCCCCAGCTTCCAAGGTCATAATTTATTCCAAAAATGTATTTGAATTTGGGTCTAGATGTAAACATTAGTGCATCTTGTGTTGCATTAAATACTGTTTGACCAGCAAGTGCTCCTGTTAATGCTTTTACACTTGCAGGATTATTTACAGCACCATCTACCTTGTTTTCAGTAGTGTAGTTTCCTGATAAATTAAAACCTAGTTTACCTTTTCCAGCCTTTAGGTTTTTATACTCTGCTACAAAATCAATACCAGAAGTAATAGAGTTAATTCCATTTACAAAAAACGCTTGACCACCTGTTCCAAAATCTACAAGATTGCCCAAAACAATTCTATCTTTTACTTTAATGTTGTAATAATCTACTGTTACATTAAAGTTTTTAGAAGGTTTAACTCCAACCCCAAAAGTTAAGTTAGTAGATTTTTCAGGATTTAACTTTGGAACTCCATTTGCTCTTGCAGCTGTAGAAACATTATTAATAATACCAGTTATTTGAATTGTACCTCCTTGAAAACTAGACTGAGATTTCTCTGTATAAATTTGATGTAGAGAAGGTGCTCTAAAACCTGTAGAAGCAGAGCCTCTAAAAGTTAATTTATCATCTAAAGCTTTATACCTAGAACTTACTTTCCAAACAGTAGCCGTTCCAAAATCACTATAGTTTTCACCACGAATAGTACCGTTTACTAAGAAATCTTTTGTAATATCCCAAGCCACATCAAAATAAGCACCAAAGTTATAGCGATTAAATTTTCCAGAATTTTCAGGTGTATTTCCTTGATAAGAATCTGCACCTAATCCATCATAAGATTGCTTATCGCCAGGTGTTACTTCAAAATTTTCTGTTCTTACTTCCGAGCCGAAACCTACACTTACGTTTGGAGCCACTACTTTAGATACATCGATATTTCCAACAAGGTGCTTAAATTTAGTACCGCCTGGTTTAAAAGTATTTTGTCCAACATAAATATTAGGATTTGGAGCATAAATAAAATTGCCTGCTCCATCCTTTGATCTATTTTGAGAATTGGTTACTGTGTAATCTTGAGAGTTTCCTCCTGCTGTTAAACTAGCATCGGATACCCATCCGTTTATTTTAGATTTAAAACCTAATGTAGCGTTATAGTCATTTAAATCTCCAATAAAAGTAGGAACATAACCAACGTAAGAAGCCGCAGTACCAGTTCCATACAATGTAGCTAAGTATGGCATATCAGACACATTTCTCCAATAAGGTGCTCTATAATTTGCATAAGAGTTTA
The DNA here is from genome assembly GCA_043723285.1 of Ferruginibacter sp. GTDB lineage: Bacteria > Bacteroidota > Bacteroidia > Chitinophagales > Chitinophagaceae > Ferruginibacter. The sequence continues at coordinate 1,547 of JAYSOC010000574.1, forward strand.
CTTTTTTTACTACATATGCAGCATTATAATACAAATTTGTAGTTGCACTTAATTCATTACCTCCATTTAATTCAAATTTAGCTGCTACTGTTTCTGGTGCACCATTAATATTGCCACCATCTGGTTTCAATGCTAAGAATGCTTGTGTTCTTGCTAATGGAACTCCCCAATATGCTGCTTCATCAGTTGCACTTAAAATTCCTGGTCTGTTAGCTAAACCAATTTTAGAAAAATCTACTGTATAATTAATAAATCCTTTTTCACCAATCGTCGAACCATTATTTATGCTAATACCATACATTTTGCCATCGCCTTTACCTGTAATACCAGTTCTAAGGGTTGCAGAACCGCCATTGGTACTTTTCTTTAAAATAATATTCATTACACCAGCTATGGCATCAGAACCGTATTGTGCAGATGCTCCATCACGAAGTATTTCTACTCTTTCTATAGCATCTGTTGGTATGGCAGAAATATCAGCACCTGTTTCTCCACGCCCTGGAGAGGTTTGTGTGTACACCAACGAAGACATATTTTTTCTTTTTCCATTAATCAAAATCAATGTACGACTTGGCCCCATGTTTCTAATTTCATACGGGTCTAATAAAGAAGTAGCATCGTTTACAGGTGTTTGTACTGTATTGAAAGATGGCACACGATATTGCAATGCTTTATCAAAGGTTAATTGCCCAGTTGACTTTAATGATTTAGCATCAAAATTATCTACAGGTAAAGGTGAGTTTGCCGAAGAACGAGGCAACGAACGTGTACCTACAACAACTATTTCATCTAATTTATCGTTAGATGCTATTAAAACTACATCCAATGATTTGTCCTCGCCAGCGGCTATGGTTACAGTTTCTACTACAGGTGTAAAACCAGTTTCAGAAAAAGTAATTTTATATGTACCTTCTGCTAAAGCTAGGCTGTACTTACCTTCGCTATTTGTAGTAGTACCTTTGCCAGATGGCTTTGCAGTAACACTAACACCGCTTTGTGCAGCTCCATCGGCAGTTACTGTACCCGATACTTTTTGTGCCCTAATAGTTGTACTACTTAATAGTAAAACGCATAGTGTAATTAAACTTAATAATTTTTTCATGAATAATTTTTTAGTAAATAATGTTAATACAATGCTAAAGTACCAAAAAAAATGCACAATTCGTATTTTCAGATTATACAATTTTCCGTTTCTCAAACCAATATTTTATCATGTATTTGATTTGTAATTTATTGGAAACGCAATATCATAGCGGCTGTACGAAAACAATTTTTCTTTTTTATTTAAAATTATTTTATACTTTTCAAAGTATATTTTTTACAACTTATTTTTTATTAATACTTGGCAATTTTTATTTTAACACAACAATTTGCAGCATATTATAAAATAGATTTTAAAAAACAGAATCTTAATTTCTAATTTTTCGTACCTTGTATTATAATTCACCAAAGAAAAAGGAGGTATAAATGTCTAACAATAAATTATGGACGCCTTCGGTTAATGTCTATTAACTGAATCGTCATTCAAAATGGATTGTAGGTCTTAGTAAGACCATTGCCGTCGGATTGCTCTGGCGGCTTTTATTTGTAACTATGCATTAACAACTTTACTTATTTTTTGATTGATGTAATACATATTCTTTTTAGTAAATTTGTACCATAAAACATTCCCATGTCAGATACTTTAACCACCGAAAAACCAGCCCTTACCGCAAAAGATTTTGTAACCGACCAAGAAGTGCGTTGGTGCCCTGGCTGTGGAGATTATAGCATATTGGCACAGGTGCAGAAAGTAATGCCTACGCTTGGTATTCCAAAAGAAAATATTGTAATTGTAAGTGGCATTGGTTGTAGCAGCCGCTTTCCATATTACATGAATACGTATGGCATGCACAGCATACATGGGCGTGCAACTGCCGTGGCTAGCGGGCTTAAGGCTTCTAGGCCCGAGCTTAGTGTATGGATTGTAACGGGAGATGGCGATGCGCTTAGCATTGGGGGCAACCACACCATTCACTTGCTTCGCAGAAATTTTGATGTGAATATTTTGTTGTTCAACAACCAAATTTATGGTCTTACAAAAGGACAATATTCACCAACATCCGAAGAAAAAAAAGTAACCAAAAGTACCCCAATGGGCAGTATAGATCATCCATTTAATCCGTTGGCGTTAGCCATGGGTGCCGATGCTAGTTTTATAGCCCGGAGTATGGATAGAGGTCCAAAACATTTACAAGCCATGTTGCTCCGCTCAGCTGCACACAAGGGTTCATCATTTTTAGAAATTTACCAAAACTGTAATATTTTTAACGATGGTGCTTTCGAAATATTTACCGAAAAAAGTAGCAAGCCCGAAGAGGCATTGTTTTTAGAACAAGGCAAACCATTGGTATTTGGTGCTACACAAAATAAAGGTATAAAGCTAGTAGGGTTTAAACCTGTAATTGTAGAATTAGCCGAAGGTGCAAACACAGATGATTTGTGGATACACGATGAAAAAGATTTTTACAAAGCGCAAATACTCATTCGCATGTTTGACGACCCAACTTTGCAAGGGCATTTACCAAGGCCATTTGGTGTTTTCTTTGAAACAGAGCGTGCTTGCTACGAAGATGTAATGGCTATGCAAATTGAAGAAGCAAAAGCAAAAAGTGGACCTGGAGATTTAGATAAATTATTAAAGGGAAGAGAAACTTGGACGATAGGGTAGGATTCTTTACTTGAATATTGTGTGTTGAGAATTGATTATTGAACATTTTGATAATTCAAAAAATATTCAATGTTCAATATACAAATGTAAAATGCGCAAAATTTTTACTTTGCGCATTTTATACTTATTGTAGAATATTATTTAAAAATCCTTTTATATCCATCCAATCAGTGTCATCAGTGTTCTAATTTTTACAATAATCCTTTCCTCACCAACTCCTCTGCTATTTGCACCGCATTTGTAGCAGCTCCTTTGCGCAGGTTATCACTCACTATCCAGCAATTAAGTGAATTGGGTTGTGTTTCATCTCTGCGAATGCGGCCTACAAAAGTATCGTCTTTATCATGTGCTGTAAGCGGCATTGGGTAAACAAAATTTTCGTCATCATTTTTTAAAACAATACCTGGCGCTGCACTTAATATTGATTTTACTTCTTCTATATCAAAATCATTTTCAAATTCTATATTTACACTTTCGCTGTGCCCGCCTACGGTTGGTATGCGTACACAAGTGGCAGTTACTTTTATGTTATCATCGCCCATTATTTTTTTTGTTTCGTGTACCATTTTCATTTCTTCTTTGGTATAACCATTTTCCAAAAACGAATCTATATGTGGTATTGCATTCATATCTATCGGATATTTGTACGCCATTTCACCAACTACACCATTGCGTTCGTTCATTAATTGCGTTACTGCTTTTACACCTGTACCAGTTACACTTTGGTAAGTACTTACCACTACTCTTTTTATTTTATATTTATCGTGCAATGGTTTTAAAACTACCACCATTTGTATGGTGGAGCAATTTGGGTTGGCAATAATTTTATCACTTGCTTCCATAGCATTTGCATTTACTTCCGGCACTACTAATTTTTTTGTAGCATCCATACGCCATGCGCTTGAGTTATCAATTACTGTAATACCAGCTTCTGCAAATTTTGGCGCCCACTCCAATGATGTGCCACCACCAGCCGAAAAAATAGCTACCGATGGTTTTGCATCTATAGCATCTTGCATGCTTACAATTTTATATTGTTTACCGCTAAATGTTATTTCTTTACCTATAGATCTTTCAGATGCTACAGGAATTAATTCTGTAACAGGAAAATTTCTCTCTGCCAATACTTGTAACATTTTTGTCCCTACCAAACCAGTAGCACCAACAACTGCAACTTTCATATTTTATATCTTTGTTACAAAGAAAATAATAATGCATCAATAATGGTAAAATATTTATATTGATTTTACGTTTTCCAATGCAAACATTACTTTTTAAATAAAATGACGATTATTTTTATTTGATAACGTTAAACTTTTCCTTTTTTAAATTGTCATAAAGAATTATAAGTCAATTTTCATAAATTTACCATCAAACTAACTTTTACTGTATGAGAAAAACCATCACTATTGCTGCAATGTTTGTCATTGTGCTTAGCCTTCCCTTTTGTTCTAAAAAAGATACTGCCGCCGCTATTGACCCAATTCCAGTTCCTAGTGTTGTGTTGCAGCCAAACTTGCCAGCAACTCTTTTTGCATACAACATAAATTACCCAGCACATATTCAAACAGCATTATTAGCAAATGATAATACACCAGCAGATAATCCAATAACAAATGCTGGCGCTACACTTGGCAGGGTTTTATTTTACGATAAACAATTGAGCAAAAATAATACGGTTAGCTGCGGTAGTTGCCACAAACAAGAATTTTCATTTGATGATAATATTGCATTAAGCAAAGGTTTTGAGGGTGGTTTTACGGATAGAAACTCCATGGCTTTATTAAATATTCGTTTTTATAAAAGCGGTAAAATGTTTTGGGACGAAAGAGCCGCTACTGCTGAAAAGCAAGCATTGCAACCTATACAAAACCATGTAGAAATGGGTTTAACGTTAGCAGAGTTAGAAACAAAAGTAAAAGCGTTAAATTATTATCCTTCGTTGTTTCAAAATGCATTTGGAAGTACCGCTATAGATTCGGTAAAAATAGCAAAAGCAATAGCACAATTCGAACGTAGCATTGTAACGTTTCAAGCAAAATATGATAAAGTAAAATCTGGTTTAGAAAGTTTTACAACAGCCGAAGCACAAGGAGAGGTTTTGTTTAACGCAGTTCCGCCACCGCCGCCTGGAGGAGGACCAGTGCCAGTTTCTTGTAATGCTTGCCATACTGCACCAATGTTTATGAACAGTACCGCTACCAACGCAACACCATTTGCTTTTCCTGATCCATTAGATTTAGGCATCAATAATCTGAATAGATTTAAAAGTAGTTCTCTACGAAATGTTGGTACAAGAACATTTTTATTTCACAATGGCCGTATTGCTAATGTACAAGCTATGCTTACCGCAGGTGCACCTGGCAGTGGTACACAGCCAATACCTGCGCACTCTGTAGCCCCGCAAGATGTACAAAATTTATTGGCATTTATGAATACACTAACCGATAATACAATTTTAACGGAAGCCAAATTTTCGGACCCTTTTAAATAAAGCGATATAATTTTTTTGAATTATTAGAGTGTTTGTAAACCTATAAGGTTTTTAAGGAAACCTTTAACTTTAAAGAAGCAAAATAAAACCTTATAGGTTTTCGAGCAGACTTTTAGATAATAAAGAAATTTTATAGCTAA
>JAYSOC010000575.1:0-2769 GCA_043723285.1 Ferruginibacter sp.
TGTTTAAACAAAAATTAAAATAGGTTGAATATTTTATAGAGGGTAACAAAAGGTTTTACAAACTAACAATAACATAAGGCTTTTCTTTAGATGCAACAACGCCACCTTCCACCTCTAGTGTTACTGCAAATGCCTGTGCTTTGCCAAAAGTTTTCATTTTTTGCATACTCAATTTACCATTTTTAGGAACGATTAAACCGCCATCTATTGCTTTACCATCTACAATAGCCCATAGTTGGTATTGCATGCCTTTTGGTGTGGCTGGTAAGTTACTTGGATCTATATAAATTTCGCCAGTATTAGTAAGCCAATATATTTTTGCATCTGCATCTTTTGGTGCAATATCTGGTTTTAGTTTTAATGGCAAACTGTATTTGCTTCTTATAACATTCATGTCGTTAGACGCATCGGCTAAATTTGCATTTAATGACGCTATTGTTTTTTCGCTTTCATCATATTTTGCAGATGCATCTTTGTATTTACTAAAATAAATCACATTAAAAACGGCACTACCAATTAGTAACGCAACTGCCGCTGCGGCAATGTTTCGCCAAGGAGAAATGGATATTACTTTTGCGGTACTATTATTTTGGCCGTTTGTTTGTGAAGGCGCTTTTAAGGCTGCCAAAACATTTTCTTTTACTTTAATGGATGGTGTTATTGCATTTGCAAAAGCATAAGCTTCTAAGTTTTTTTCTATGCTAATAATTTCATCATTTACCTCGAAGTATTGCACACGCCACTGCTCTACTTGCGTGTTCTGCATAGGCGATGTGTCGCCCATTACGTACGCTTCTAATAGCCCTGATGATATGATGTCTTCTTTGTTCACTTAAAACTGTAATAATTTTCTTAGTTCAATAATAGCTGTGCGCATTCTTGTTTTTACTGTACCCAACGGTATACTCATTTCCTTAGAAATTTCTTCTTGAGTATAACCTCCAAAATATGCCAAATCAATGATAATTTTTTGATCGGGTTTTAAATTTTGTACTTGTTTGCGAATACCAATTACATCAAATTTTGATGCGCTATAATTTTTATCCTGTGCACTACTTACGAAATTTTCGTCCTGAGAGATTTTTTGTTGCTTTTTATACCCCTTGCTGCGTAGTGTATCAATGGTTAAATTTCTAGTAATGTTTATCATCCATGTAAATAAACGACCTTTTGCAGCATCATATTGTGCAAAATTGTTCCAAATTTTCACGAAAGTTTCTTGCAAAATGTCTTCGGCAAGTTGTGTATCATCAACCATTCTGGCAATAACACTGTTTAAAGCAGCGGAGTAATTATCATATAAATATGCAAAAGCAGTTTGGTCTCTTCGTTGTAGTAGAGCTACCAAATCTTCTTCGCTATATTTTAAGGTTGATTCCAAATGCTTATTTGTAGGTTTTAATAATGCGCAAGTTACTTGCTTTTGATTTAACAGAAAAGCATAATGCAAAAAATATTTTTGTTACGCCACTTTCATTACTTCCGATACTGGGCTAAATAAGTACCATTTGCCTGTTGCTATTTCTTTACATTTAAAACGCTTTCTTATTTTTTCGCCTTTTTCAAAAATTCGGTTTCCTTTTATTTTAAATTTTTCGCCTTGTATTATTTGTTCCACAAAAAATATCCCTTCTTTGCGCTCGTCATATTTTTTTAAAACTCGTAGTAGTTTTTCATCGCCACAACTACTGGCTGCTGGGTTATTTATAGAGTGAAATAAAGTTTGTTGTACATCATCTGGAAAAATATTTTTTTGAGTAAATACAGTGAGTAAATTCCCAAACAACATTTTCCACTCTTGACCATGTGGTTGTACACGTTTGCCATGTTTTTCAAACGTAATAAGATGTGCTATTTCGTGTAAAAGTGTAATGAGAAAAGAATATTTATTGAGGTCGCCATTTACACTTATGCGATGATTTTTTCCCTGGTGCGCATGCCTGTAATCGCCTAAAACTGTTGTACGGCTACGTGTAATGGTAAGTTGTACTTTGTAGTCGATGATGTATTGTAAAACGGATTCAAAACTACCATCGGGTACATAATTTGCAAGTGCACTAAAATCTACTTTTTCTTTAGGCATGTTTATTTTTATTTTCTTTAGATATGGCCATTACCTCGGCAGCTAAATAAATTAAATACATAATGAGCGAAATAAAAACGGCGCGTGTATTATATGTGTTGCCAACAATTAAAACATACGCTAATACTGCAATAGCGGTGCTAAACATTTTTATCATCATACCAGCTATTACGCTTCGTATAAACACATTTGGGTTGGTATTGGTAAGCGCTTTTTTTTGAATAAAAAAAACGATAGCACTAACCACTACAAAAAGTACATTGGCACCAAGCAATACATTTTTATCTACATTGTATTTTACCCAAAGCGTATTTGCTGCAACAATAAATATGGTAAGTGCAACAAATATTATTAGCACAGGCATTAGCATTTTTCCGAAGAGTTTCATAAGTATTTTTATAACTATTTTTTTGGCGAAGTGTCTTTTATTACTTTATAAATAATGGCAGCAATAACAATAAGTGGCAGCACCCATACAAATATTGGATTTTTTAATGCCAACCAACCATCTAATTTTAAACCCAAATAAACAGCTAAACCCAACGCCACAAATAATTGCGTAGCCAGCCCTGCATATTTTAGTAAAAGACTATTGTCGTTTTTTTTCATGGGAGAAATGCTACTCAATTATTGTTGATTGTTTCTTTTGGAAGAGCAAGTTTGTTGGTATCTAATTGTACGGTTTT
>JAYSOC010000576.1:0-2764 GCA_043723285.1 Ferruginibacter sp.
CTTTGAAAACAGAATTATCTCAAGTAAATAATGATACCCATTTAATAGCAAATCTTAAAAAGGTAGATATTGAAGACTTTGCATTTGTACTACCAAAAAAACCAGTAATAAAAGGAATTGTAACAGGAGAAGTTACTGTAGAAAATGTTTTAAAGAAACCAAATTTTCATTTCGAAGGAATATCTGATAGTACTTCGCTTGATGGAAAATATTTAGGCAAAGAAAATTTAATAGCAGATTTAAATACATCGTCTGGTGCATTATCATATCATTTAGATACTGATGAAAAAGATTATAAACTAACCCTAGATGGGAAACTAAATATTTATGATACAACAGGCAATTCTTTCGAAACAAAAATAAACGCAGATAGATTAGATTTAGGCATTTTAAAACCCTATTTATCTTCTGTTTTTACTGATGTGCAAGGCACAGCAAAAGGAGATATTCAATTGGTACAAAAAAACAATGCACTCTCCATAATTGGCGACCCATTAATAAACAATGGTAGTTTAAAAGTTGGTTACACACAGGTGCTGTACAAATTCGATAATCAGCAAATACATTTTGGAAAAGATTTAATAGATGTAGGTAATTTACAAATAGAAGATGTACTTGGTAACAAAGGCATGGTAAGTGGAAAAATATATCACCAGTTTTTTAATAATTTTTCATTTGATAATCTTCGTTTTTCTACAAAAAAAATGTTGTTGCTTAATACTACCAAAAAAGACAATAGACAATTTTATGGAAAAGTAATTGGTAGAGCAACTATGACTTTGGATGGAGATATTGCTAACATGAAAATGAATATTGATGGCGAGCCAAGCCCTACAGATAGCAGCCATGTGTATTTGCCAACCGGAGAAAGTAAAGAAGGCAACACCATAGATTATATAGATTTTATACAATTTGGTTCGGTAATGGAAACCGAAACATCATCTAAGGGTGCTGCAAACTTAGATATTGATGTACACATTATTGCAAATGATGCATGCAAAGTAGATGTGATATTGGACGAGTCAACCGGAGATATAATTAAAGGAGAAGGCATAGGTGATCTTACGATAAATGTGGGCACAAATAAACCGCTTACAATGTTTGGCACATATATACTTAGCAAAGGAGAATATACTTTCGATTTTCAAACCTTGTTAAGAAAACCATTTACGCTTACCAATGGTGGAACCATTACCTGGAGCGGAGATCCGTTACTTGCTAATATTGATATGAAGGCAGAATACACCGTAAAAAATGTAGATATTTCCAGCTTTTCTTCTTTAGACAATAGTAGAAAACAAGAAGACATTAGACTGATTTCTCATTTAATTGGAAGCCTTAAAAAACCGATTATAAATTTTGAATTTTTACTACCGGAAAATAGTCAATACAAAAAAGATTTTTACTTATTAAAAAGATTAGCCGATTTTAAAACAGACGAAAATGAAATGAACAAACAGGTAGCCAGTCTATTATTGTTGAATCAGTTTATAAGTAATACCCAAGGTTTGGGCAATGTTACATCATTGGCTTCGGGAGCAATTGGTGGAACAATTGGGGGTATTGTGAGCTCATGGCTAACAGGTCTTTTAAATAATGCATTGGAGAAAGCAACAAAAGGTGTAGTATCTTTTGTAGTAGATGTAAATCCATCTTTAACTGGAGCACAAGCAAATGAGCTACAAGCAAACATACGCTCTAGTTTACAATTTAAACTTGGAAAGAATGTAAGATTATTGGTTGGAGGGAACCTTGAATATAACAATCCATTATTGCAACTTTATAGCAAAGGTGTAGTAACACCAGATTTATCGTTAGAGTGGTTAATAAATAAAGATGGTACATTAAGAGCTGTACTTTTTAATCGTACTACTATCGATGCTACATCTGGACAAAGAAATAGAACAGCAGTGCAGCTTGGTTACAGAAGAGATGTAGATCATTTTTGGGATATTTTTAGAAGTAAAAAAAATATTGCAGATAGGGCTGCTAAAGATTCAGCAGTTAGCAATTAGCAGTTGGCAGTTTTGACTTCTATAATATGTTTCCTTAAATTTACGGATTTAATAACAACAAACAACAAAACAATTAAACAACCAACAACCATACTAGCCATTGAATCGTCTTGCGATGAAACTGCAGCTTCTGTGTGTAGAAATGGCAAAATATTGAGTAATATAATAGCTACACAAAAAATACATGAACAATATGGCGGTGTTGTACCCGAGCTTGCAAGTCGTGCACATATGGAAAACATTGTACCAGTTGTAGATGCTGCAATGAAAGAAGCTGGTTACACATTAAATGAAATTGATGCCATTGCATTTACACAAGCGCCTGGCCTTATTGGTGCATTATTAGTAGGTTCGCAATTTGCAAAATCGCTTTCGTTGGCAATAGACAAACCATTGATAGCAGTACATCATATGCAAGCGCATGTACTAGCCAATTTATTGCAAAACCCCGCTCCTAGTTTCCCATTTTTATGTTTAACAGTAAGTGGTGGGCATACACAAATTGTAGTTTGCACATCGCCAACAAACATGAAAGTAATAGGCCAAACCATTGATGATGCAGCCGGAGAAGCGTTTGATAAAACGGCAAAATTATTAGGACTTCCTTACCCTGGTGGCCCGCTAATAGATAAATATGCTAAAGAGGGAAAAGCAGTTTATAAATTTCCTGAACCAAAAATTGATGGATTAAATTTTAGTTTTTCTGGTTTAAAAACATCTATACTTTATTTTTTAAACAATGCTGGTGC
>JAYSOC010000577.1:0-2758 GCA_043723285.1 Ferruginibacter sp.
CAAAAAACAATACCATTTCATATTTACCTGTCAGAGAATTGTCAATATTTACTTTGTACAAATTATTTTCGGCGGTATGATTTAATGATTGGGCAAATATTTTACTTCCAGTTGAGCTAATAATTTGTAGCTCATATTTACCCAAAGGCAAATTGTTTAAGGTAAAATGAATTGTTTTGCCTTCTACAGGGTTTGATGTTACAGTTATTTCATGCAAATCTTCTAACGCTTTTACATTGGCTACTTCGCTATAAACAAAGCTTCCATTTGCCCTTATACTTTTTATTCGATAATAATTAACACCTGCAGATGCATTTACATCTACATAATTATAAGAACTAAGCACCCCATTATTTTCTGGCAGTTTATTTTCTATTGTTGCAAAAGTTAATCCATCATTACTTTTTTCAATTTGCTGGGTGGTTACATTATTTTCTACTACTGCATCCCAGTTTATCAATACCGATTTATTGGCATTTCTTATGGCCAATATTTTATTAATAGTAGAAGAATATATTGGTGCTGATTTAAACACAATCATAAATCTATCTTTTGCATAGCTAGTCGCATTATTTGTTACGTCAAAATTTATATTGGTAATATTTGTTAAACTAATTGGCGTTTCTGTTTGCAAAAATTTATCTTTTAAAAAAGCAATTAGTCCTGTATTTTCAAGTACCGATGGGTTTATTTCAAAACGGTAAGATGCAATTCTCATACCACTCATACTTAATTTTATGGTATCAGTAATTACCAAATTTGAACGACGCTCCGCTATTAAATTTTGAGTGTTTGATTGTATAGAAAGATTATCGGATGTATTGCTTATTTTTTTTACATCCATGTTATCTAAGTCATTACTGTATGTATTATCAAAATTTAAAAATGCAGCATCTGCTAATATTGAATTGCCATTTACATCATTTGTATGTAAATTAATTTCTAAAGTTGGTTGCGTTACACCAGTTCTTCCTTCTGCCCCACCTCTACTTACTACACTACTTCCACCAAATTTATCAGATTCTTTTACTGTAATAGACCCACCAGTTATAGATTGGATAAATACTGCTTGTCCACTTTCGATATAATTACGAGTAGCTCCACCTCCATTTAGTTTATAGTTACCATCGCCAGGGTCTTTTACATATACTTCGTATTTTCCTGCATTGTAAATAGTACCAGTTGGATTTGGGTTCCATACATAAAAACTTTCGTTTACTGTAGATTTTGTAACTGTTCTAAAATCTATTCTTGAAGGATAAGGATTACCAAAAGATTGAAATTTAGTTACAGGAACGGTAAATGTTTGGTCGCCAGTCAAAATTTTTCCTTTAATTCTAAGATTTGTAGCACCTGCAACACCGCCCACTCCTACTCCTCTATCGCCTCTTACAAAAACGAAATAACCTTCTTTGTTGGCAAGGGTTGCAGTATTTGCGTTGGCAACTTCTGCAAAATTATTTGTAGCTGCAATATAACTTTTTACAGAACCCCGTATAGTATATACATCTAATACTGCTGCATTAGATGGAGTTACAGGACCAGTAGGACCTGTAATTTGAGTGCCAAATCCTGTGGAAGAATGTGCAGAATTCCCTTCTCTCCATGCTGCAGAAATTGTTGGTGAAGTAGCATCAGTTGCTAAGCGTTCAATTGGAGTTGCCAAAAAACGCCATGCTTTATATGCAGGAAGGTATCGTTCAATTTCGAACCTACCAGTGCCATAAGTTATTGCCGCATTTGTAGGCACAGCCGATACATATGCGGTAGTTAAGTTGTTGGATTTTAATGTTGCATTAAAATTGCTCAATGCCATTGTAGTATTAGCTCCAATAGTCAAGTTTCTAAAAACATTAATGTTGCTTCCAATGGTTTTCGTGTTACCATTTGTTAGCGTAAGGTTTCCATAACTATTTACCAATTGAGTAACACCCGGTATTGTTTGGCCAATCGTGCCATAAAACTCCACTGTGCTTGTAGAGTCTAAAGTATTGGTTAAAAAATTTGCAGGAAAATTACTACCAGCTATTCCATCAGATTGCTTTGCTAATCTGAGTGTTCCTTTATTTTTAACAGATAAAATTCCTCCTGCTGTGCTTCTATTCCATTGGCTTGTTCCAATATTTAAAGTAGCAGTTCCATTTACTGTTAAATTACCTAAAATATCATCATTGTTAGGATCTAATCCTGTTACCAAATTTACAGTAGGATTATTTGTACTTCCTATAATTACGTTTTTATAACTACATATGTATTGATTATCATCAGCTGTAAAATTTTGAGTACCAGTCCCATCAAATAATAATGTACCAGGTTCCAAACCTGGAGATATTGCTGTATTTGTACCTTGTGTAAGATTAGCTCTAAAAATAAAAGTGCTATTTGCATTTGCATTTAAAAAAACGCCACGCCCTTTATTTGATGTACCAAAAACGGCATCTCCCACAAAATCTATTGTGCCAGCAGAAGCAGCATCATTTACACCAATTACGAGTTGGGTAGATGGATTTCCTGATAAAATATCAACATTAGTTGCGCCATTTACAATTAATGTTTTATTGAAAGCATTTAAGATACCGCTGTTGCTTGCACCTGATATTGTAATTGTCAAATTTTTAATAGATGCATTTGCACTCAAATTAATGGTTCCAGTATTATTAAATGCAATAATTACATCATCTGCGGCAGTAGGAACTGCTGCAGGGCTCCAATTAGATGCTGTATTAAAATCTGTGCCAGTACCACCACCAACTCCTTG
>JAYSOC010000578.1:0-6832 GCA_043723285.1 Ferruginibacter sp.
TAATATTTTTAGTGCTTCTTGTAGCAGGAGCATTTTATTTTTTAGGAAAGAAAAACGGAAGTTCAGATGCAACTGTATCGATGGTGGAAAATGTAGAAATGATAAAGCAAATAGCCGAATTAGCTGCATTGGATGTTACTGGCAATGTAAATGTAAAAGTGAGTAACAAAGGTGATGAAAATGGTACATGGTCTAAGTTTAAAAATTATTTTGCCGAAAATACTTTGCAAGTAACCTTACCTTATGAAGCAAAGTATGGTGTAGATATGAGTAATCAAAAAATGAGTATTGATACAAAAGCTGCTACTGTAAATATATCATTGCCTAATTGTAAGCTAATGAGTTTTCAATTGAAAATGGACAGAATGGAAACAATGACCCAAACTGGTTTGTTTGCAAACGCAACTATAGATGATTTGGTAAAAGCACAAAAACAATTGTATGCACAGGCTTTGTTACAATTGGAAAATGAACCTAAGTTTCTTAAATTATCATAAGAACATATTGCGGCTATATTGGCCAATTATTACAAACCGCTTGGCTATAAAGTGAATTGTGATTTTGGAGTAAGGAAGACTATAACTTCATTGCAATAAAATTTTAAAAAATATCTAAAAAATGAAAAGCAAATAAAAGAATGTACTAACTTCAACTATAAATTAAAAAGTAATGGAAGAAGAACAAAAATTTTCAGAAGATCCAACCGAGCATCTAAAAATAGAAAATGAGTTTTTAAAAATAAAATTGAAAGCTCAATATGGAGATGCATTTTTTATGCAAGGCGATGCAGAAATACCACCCGAAATAGAAAATCAGTTTTTGAAAAACATGATTGCTTTTGAAGATAATCATCAAAATGCAGAATATACAACAGTGTTTGAAAAAATAGGTAGCCCAGTATATAAACTTACAACTGAAATGAAACCAAATGAAATTTCGGAAGCATTGATACATATAACTACTCAAATGGAACAGCATGGTATTGCTTTAGATATTTGTGATGGCCCATATCCTGATGAAGTGATTTATACATTTATAATAGAAGAATTGTTCCCGCATGAAATAGAGAAAGAATCAATGTTTGGTGGTACATGGAATTTTATTTATGAAGAATTTCACCCCAATGATAAAGTTGAAATAGAAAAAAATACACACGAATTTATGGAACATTGGTTTGCAAAAGAATTTGATGAGTATAGTAATGAATTAGATTATCATTTTACAACAGCTGATGGTAAAGAGTTAGATAGGCCTGCATTGTTTAAAAAAATGAATATGTTTTTTGATTCCTTTACAGAATTTAAAAATGATGGATATAATATTGATGAAATAAAATTTGAAATGTACGAACCCGATAATGGTATCGGGCATGCAGAGGGGATGCTAAAATACAATGCTGTAATGGAAAATGGAGAAGTATTACATTACGAAGGGCCCTATAAATTGTATATGAAAAGAGAAGATAAATATTGGAGCATATGTTATTTTGTAATGCCAGGGTTTGACTGGTAAATTTTATGTAGAAAATAATTCGGCTAATTATTTTCTACATAGTTTTTAAAATTATCTAAAATAGCCTGCCATCCTGCTTTTTGGAGTTCGATAGTGTTTTCAGTTTCTGGTTCAAATGTTTCTATAATAGTAGTTGTATTTTTATCTTCAGAAAAGATGATATTTACTTTTCTTCCATCGTTTAATGTATAGTCTATTAATTTGTGCAGCACAATATTTGTGTAAACACCAGCAAAATCAAAACTAAAACTGCCATCTTTTGCAGCCATTGTTGTTGTGAATTTTCCATTTATTTCTAAATCATTTTCTGCGTAAGGCGCATGCCAATTGGGAGATGCATTGTACCAATTTTTTATATGCTCTGATTCATTCCAATACATCCATACTTTTTGTATAGTAGCTATCACATTTGTTTCGACTGCTATCATTTTTTTAATTTAATTTTTTTAAATATTGCCCAAAAGATATTGATAATTTTCTTTTAAAGATAGTGTTAGTAAGTAATGATATAGATATTTTTCTCTAATTATTTTACTTTTAGATACATAGTTTACTATAGGTTGCACAATTACATGCAGCTATTAATAGTAATATAGGGTTTGCTTTTTATTTTCAATTTTTTTATGATAAATCTAACTTACTTATGCACATTATGATAATTTTCTGACATATTTTTTCGTAATTCAAAATGCAAATTATACATTTGCAAAAGATTGTAACCCCTAATACAATTACCATTGTTTTTTTTTTAATATATAAGTATTAGAGCCATTTTAATTAAAATATGGTGCTAATGTTATCCAATATATAATAAAAATTGAATTGCTTTTAAAATTAGGATTAATTAATCGAATTAATTGGAATTTTTTAAGGCGTAATCTTCGATTTATTTTTACAATACCCTTTTTGAAATTTACCAATTTTTTTAACCGCTAAATTATTAAAAATGGGAAATAAAATTTTCAAAATTATACTTCTAATATTTTTTTCGTTAGTAAGTTATGTTGGATTTGCACAGTCAATTCCAACACTCGAAATTACAAATCGATTGATAGCGCCGAGTTTAGGGCCAACTACGAACCCAATAACAATTCCTTTTGAAAATGATGCCAGCAATAACAATATTTTTTCTAATTATTCACCTAGCTTATTACTAAATGTTTCATTAAGAAACCAGGTATATACTGATTTGCCCTATAGTAATATATCAAATGGAATTGTATTTGGAGGTGCTCCAACTTTATCGAGTGATGGACCAATTCAAGCTGTAAATGCTGTTAATACATTTGATATACTTGGTGCTTATGCTTATGGCGCAGGAGGGCCAAGAGGTTATATGTTTACTTCTAACCCAATTGCAACAGGAACTAGTTTAGGTACTGGTATTCAGTTTGCAACTAGTACTTCAATAAACGGTAAAAACACTGGTGTAGAAGTATTTACTGCTGCACAAGTGTTGTATGATTTAGGTAAAGCAAAAGACGATCGTTATTTGTTTGGAGAAATTGTTTTAACTTTTAATAGGCCAGTAATTAACCCAGTTATTCATGTAGCAAGCCTTGGTGGTTCTTATCGTTACTTGCCAGCTGGAAAAAATAATGTTCCTCAAAATTATTTATCTTCTTATTTTACTACAGAGTTAGAATTACAAAATACTGGGGTAAGTTCCACAAAATTATCTGGCAATGAATTTTTAAATGTAGTAGGAAATAATATTTTGAATAGTGCTGTACAACCCAATGGTGCCTCACTTTTTGACAATACAAATTTCTTTGATGACTATGGAGCAGCTACTGGCAGTATAAAAATAACTGGCGTGGTACAACAACTTGTATATAAATTATTTCTTCGTGGTAGTGCTGCATCGGATATTAATTTTTCTACACTTGGCTCTTACATAACTTGCGACAATGGTCTTCCTTGCACACATAATCCTTTTTCTGGAGACCAATGGTACATTTCTGCAAGTTTAGATAAACCTACTCAACAAATTTCTGGTAATGTATTTATTGACAGAGATGGATTAACAGATAATGATATCAATAAATCGCTAGGTGTAAACAATCCAAAAACAAATATTGGAGGAGCTTTGTTTGCCAATTTATTATCGCTTACTGGTAATGTAGTGGCTACTGTGCCAATTACGCCAGAGGGAGTTTATTTATTTGATAATGTAGCTCCAGCCATTTACGCTGTACAACTAACTACTATACCTGGCACAGTAGGACAACTTGCACCAGCAACGGTTTTACCTCCAACTTGGGCAAACACTGGCGAGTTTATTGGAAATTCACCAGGTAATGATGCTATCATAAATGGAAAGTCAACATCAATTTTTGTAAATTCGAATGATATTAAAGTAGAAGTTAATTTTGGGATAGAACAATTGCCAGAAAGCGTTTCATTTACAAATTTTCTTCAAGCTGTACCATTACTTAATAGCACATATACACTAAATGCTCCACCACTTTTAGAAGTATTAAGAGGAAGCGATCCTGAAGATATGTCTGCATCTGGTTCATTGATTGGTAAAATTTTTAGAATAGATACTTTGCCTACAAATGCACAACTGTTATATAATGGCGCAGCTATTTCGCCCTTGATACCCATTTATAATTATGACCCAGCTCTTTTAAAAATCAAATTTAATTCTGCAGCAGGAATTATAAAAGATTCTGTTAGGTTTTATTATTCTTATATTGATGCAGCCGGTTTGCCCGACCCTACACCAGCAAAATATTTATTAAGATGGCAATCGGCAGCTGTGCCAATTATATTATCAGATTTTACTACTACAAAAAATAATTGTCAAGCCAATTTAAATTGGAAAACAACTTCTGAAATAGATTCGGATAAATTTGATGTGGAATATAGTACTAGTGAAAATGCTACCTTTAAAACGTTAACAAGTATTTTAGCATCTAGCAATAGTACAGTTACTAAAAGCTACGATTACAGTTTTGCAATGGAGTCAAATATTGTATATTATTTCCGTCTGAAAATGATAAATAAAGATGGAAGTTATAAATATAGTGATATACGCAAATTGAGTTGTATAGACCCAAGAGATGAAATAACCCTGGCGCCAAATGTTACTAGAAATATTTTTCATATTACTGGTATGGCAATAGGCCAAAATAAAATTTATTTATACGGCAATGATGGAAAATTAATTAGAACACAAGTTGTTTTTAATAATATTGACATTTATATTGCTGATATGTCTTCTGGTATTTACATAGCTGTAATTTTTAATGAAAATGGAGCAAGGGTTAGTAAAAAAATAATTAAGTATTAAAAATAATTACTGGATTTTTTATATAATGATTTATAATACAAAAATGCCTTTCGTTAATGGAGGGCATTTTTAGTAATATACGTTTGTAAAAATTGTGAAATTTATTATTGCGCACTTATTACCAAAAACTATTTTAAATAAGAAAGTAAATCTGCTAAAGTAACGGCAGTTTTTTTATTATCAATTTCTATCACAATTAAATAACCTTTTGTGGCGCCAGTTTTTTGTATGGCTTTGGCAAGGAGCTGTTGATCGCTGTTATCTAGCATGCCAGTTTTGTTGTTCCAAATTTCTTTTGTGCACAGGCATCCTGCAGTAGGCGTGTATGGGAAGTACGTATTTTTTTTATAGTAATCAATATCTACAGTTGTGCCATGTGCAATAATTTCGGTGCGGCCTGCTTTGCCTGCGTAAAATGTGCCGTATATGGGTTGGTAGTTTTTAAAATTATCTGGTAAAAAATTTTTGTAATTTTCTAAACTCCAAGTTGTATCTATTTTTTTGCCATTTATGATAAAACCATCGTATTCGTGTGGCATAGCCAATTGTATATTTGTAGTAGGGCCTATAAAATAATTGCTAGATGTATCAAAACCTGTAATACGAAAAACACCTTGTGGTGTATTGCCATTGCTAATGTAACCTGGCATATTGCTAATGCTGCGTGCTAGTTGACCTACGGTAAAATATTTTCCATCTGCATTTTTTACAAAGTTACCATCAGTATTACGCACCATAGCAATGCCCGGGTAGTTTCTATCTTTTCGTTGAAAACTAAATACCAACATTTGCGCTGTTAAATAATTTTTATCAAAAAATGTTTTTATAGATGGGGTAGTGGTTTTTGTATTCCAACTTTTTAATTGATTGCTCAGCTCGAAGAGTATGGCATTGTCAGCATCTTTTTGCAGTTCGGTTTCTGTTTGTTGCAACATCATTTTTACTTCTGCTACTGTGGCAGTGGGCAATAAATAATTTGCCGCCATAGCCATTAGTTTTGCATCATCGCCTGCTATTTTAAAAACATTTTTTATTTGCCAAGCATATTTTTTAGGATATTCACTATTAATGAGACGGAGAAATGCTTTTTTACAATCATTGCTACTTCTATTTATTTTTTTTGCAATGTCGTCTATTGCTGTATTTACTACTAGTGTTTTATATTGTATAAGTGCTATGTTGTAAAAGGCATTGTTGTAATTTTCTTCATTTGCAGAATCGAAAGGTAGTTTTAAAGTTTTATTAATACTGCTTACAATTGTGTTGTAAAATTTATCTCTATTTTCTTTTAATGCGCCTTTAAAAAATGCAGGTTTATTTTGTGCATGTACAAAAAAAGGTGCACCCATTAGGAGTGCACTTGCGCAAAATAATATGATTGTTTTTTTATTGAACATTTGTGTTGAGAAAAGCTATGGCTTTATTGAAAGTATCATCAAGGCTTGCTCCTTGGTAGGCGTGGTTTTCTAATGGATAAAGTACATATTGGTTTATAATACTATTTTGTGAAAGTTTACTAATAAGGCTTGTAGATTGTGTAGGACGCACCAATATATCTACACCGCCATGAAAAATAATAGTAGCTGGGCTTTGCTGTGTTACAAAATTTATTGGGCTAGAGGAATTGTACAATGCAGTATTTGTTGCATTGCTTGTTGGTGTACCTGTTGTACTTCCCGTAACAATTTTGGCTACAGAATCTGCTGGTGCAAAAATAGATGCAGGATTATTGTACATATCTATCATGTCTGTTGGGCCATATAAATCTACCACTGCTTTTATTTTTGGTGTGGCATATTTGTAGGCTTGTAATAATGCTAAGTGTGCACCTGCACTTGCGCCTAGTATTACAAATTTATCTGAAATAATATATTCTGCTCGTTTACTATAAATAAAATCTGTAAGCGCTTTTACATCTTGCTCTTGTGTTGGAAAAGTATTAGTAGACCCATTATACAATCTATAATTTATATTGAAAAAAGCATAATCAGGCAAACGTGTTTTTAGGGTTTCTACATACGT
>JAYSOC010000579.1:0-6804 GCA_043723285.1 Ferruginibacter sp.
TTATAATTTTTTGTTTCGTCGTAATCATTGTTTCGTTGTGTGAAATTTACGCTTCTACCTCCACCGCATCATCAATCTCCACCTGCAAGTTATCTATAATAAACTCTTGTCTACTCGGTGTATTTTTACCCATATAATATTCCAACAAGTTTTGTATATGCTCCCCCTGTTCCATTATGAGTGGTTGCAAGCGCATGTTCACACCTATAAAGCGTGCAAACTCTTCCGGACTAATTTCTCCCAAGCCTTTAAACCTAGTAATCTCGGGCTTTGAGCCAATCTTTTTTACCGCTGCTTGTTTCTCCGTTTCATCGTAGCAATAAATGGTTTCCTTTTTATCTCTCACTCTAAAAAGTGGCGTTTCCAAAATATACACATGCCCATTCTTCACCAAATCAGGAAAAAATTGTAAAAAGAAAGTCATCAACAAAAGGCGAATATGCAACCCATCCACATCGGCATCGGTAGCTACAATAATATTATTATAACGCAATCCCTCATACCCTTCTTCAATGTTCAATGCATGTTGCAATAAATTAAATTCCTCATTTTCGTACACGATCTTTTTGGTAAGCCCAAAACAATTCAGTGGCTTACCACGCAAGCTAAACACCGCTTGTGTATTTACGTTACGAGATTTTGTGATAGAACCACTAGCACTATCACCCTCGGTAATAAAAATGGTACTCTCTTTTTGTTTTTCTATAACCGTGTCTTTGTCTTTACCCGTGGCTTCGTCATTGTAGTGAAACTTACAATCCCTCAATTTTTTATTGTGCAAGTTTGCCTTCTTTGCACGCTCATTCGCCAACTTTTTTATACCTGCCAATTCTTTACGTTCTCTTTCATTTTGTTCAATGCGTTTGCGTATAGCATCAGCCACAGCAGGATTTCTATGCAAAAAATTATCTAGCTCTTTGTGCAAAAAATCATAAATAAAATTCTTCATACTTGCACCACCTTCACTCACAGATTGGCTACCCAATTTTGTTTTTGTTTGGCTCTCAAACACAGGCTCCTGTACTCTTACACTCACAGCGGCACATATGCTCCCACGTATATCCGATGCATCATAATCCTTCTTATAAAACTCTCTTATCGTACGCACATACCCTTCTCTAAACGCTGCCAAATGCGTACCGCCTTGTGTAGTAAATTGTCCGTTTACAAAACTGTAATACTCTTCGCCATAGCCGTTTTCATGCGTTATAGCTACTTCTATATCCTCACCTTTTAAATGTATAATTGGGTACCTTATTTCATCAGCATTTGTTTTGCGTTGCAACAAATCCAACAAACCATTTTTGCTCACATACCGTTTGCCATTAAGGTTCATCACCAAGCCTGCATTCAAAAAACAATAGTTCCAAAACTGATTATCCAAATACTCTTGCACAAAATGAAAGTTCTTAAAAATAGAATCATCAGGTGTGAATTCTACAAACGTTCCATTGTCTTCTTTGCTCGATGTTTCTTTATGATCTTTTACCAACACACCTCTTTCAAATTCTGCCGTTTTTTCTCTTCCCTCTCTATAAGCTGTTACTTTAAAATGATTGCTCAATGCATTCACTGCTTTCGTACCCACACCATTTAAGCCCACACTTTTTTGAAAAGCCTTACTATCATATTTTGCACCTGTGTTCATTTTGCTCACCACGTCCACCACTTTACCAAGCGGTATTCCACGCCCATAATCACGTACAGTAAGGGTTTTATCCGCAATCGTTACATCCACATGCTTGCCATAACCCATGGCATGTTCATCAATGCAGTTGTCTATCACTTCTTTCAGCAATACATACACGCCATCATCCGGACTACTACCGTCGCCCAATTTTCCAATATACATTCCAGGACGCAAACGAATATGCTCCTTCCAATCGAGGCTTCGTATATTATCCTCGTCGTATTTTACATCTATTTTTTCATTCATAGTATTATAGTATTCAGTACTTAGTATTGAGTATTAAGACTAGGCTTCAATAATCAAACTTGTTTTCTTTTATCTTATGTCTAATATCTTGCGTTTAAAATATAATTTATTTTTTGTTTACCAGCAAAGACAAAAGCTATGCTCATCATCGTTGTGTCACTCACTTCATCAGCATACCTTTATTCATCTTTTATTATGCAATAGATTAAGTAGTAGATTATGCAGTAGATAAATAATAAATATTCTACTTTATCTTATAGACTATCTTCTACTTAATATTCCACGTGTCTCTCCCCTTCGGGGAGGATAGGTGGGGCCACAACTGCGAATATATCACACCCCACACTCTTAGCACCAATACATTTTCCACAATTTCCTAAGTATGTTAGCAAATATTTTTTGCAATCATAAGTATTTAACAATTAATCAATTTTTTACCCAACATTACTCTTAATAAAAATGCTGTCTTATATTTACATCCAAACACTTTTTGCATGAAAATAATATTTACTTTTCTTGGCTTAATATTCTCAGTATCTAGCATTTGCCAAAGTACAAATTACGATGTGCTCATAAAAAATGTAAGTTATGTAGATGTAACAACATCAGTAATAACAAAAGCAAATGCCTATATAAAAGATGGACAATCTGCCACTTTCGTACCATTAAAAAATGCTTTAAAAAATGCAGATATCACCATAGATGCAAAAGGAAAATTTATGATGCCTGCATTGTACGATATGCATGTGCATTTTCCCGAAACAGATATACAACGGTTTTTTTATTTACAAACTGTAGCGGGCATTGCCAATAGCAGAATTATGAAAAGCACCGAAAGCACTGTTTCGTTTGCTAGCAATGCACAAAAAAGTCCAACATTACATATTGCTTACAATATATATGGTAGCGAAGAACTTTCTATAGATTCGCTGCCATCTTTAATTAGCCATTTAAAAAACCGAGGCTACGAGTTTATAAAATTATTTAGTGTACCAAACGAAGATTATTTTGATGCCATAATAAGCGAAGCTAAAAAAAATAACATCACAGTATGCGGGCATGCACTTGGAAAAATAAATGCCAAAAAATTATTGGCCAGTGGTTATAAATCTATAGAGCATGTGGGTTATTTTGATAGAGCAAAATCGCCAGCAGCATTGGATACCTTAATAGAAATTGCCGCAAAAAACAATGTATTTATTTGCCCCACGCTCGATTGGACAATGATGGTTTATCATACCATGCCCGAAGATTCGTTAAAATATAGAGCAGGATATGCCATAGGAAAAAAATTATACGGTAAAGAATGGGAAAAAGCATATGCAAAAACCACCAAAAAAATACCCGATACAAAAGTGCAAGAATACGCCGATATGATACATGCCGATTTTGCAAAAAAGATAGACGTTTTAAAAAAGATGCGTGCCAAAGGCATAAAAATAATTGCAGGCTCCGATGCCGAAGAACCTTACCAAACGCCAGGCTTTAGTTTAATAGACGAATTGCGTTGGATACAACAAGCTGGATTTACCAATGCAGAGTTATTGCAAATGGTTACTACAAATGCCGCAGCTTTTTTCAATACAAAAATAAATACCGATTATATTTTACTATCTAAAAATCCATTACAAAATATTGGCAATTTAGAAAGTGTGGACTATGTAATAAAAGGCAATGAAGTTATTGATACTAAGAAATTGTTGGAGAAGATAAAGTAATATAGTAGAGTGTTTGATTAGTTTATTTTCATTTATTCTAAAATGCGAAACTGTACGCCGTAGGAGGAGCATTTTCCTTCCCGCCTTTTTTTTAAAATCGTTTGTAAATAAAACGCCTTTCCGTCATCTCGGCAAAAATATTCTTTGCGTAGCAAAACCCAAAACGAAGTTTTACATTTGTGTCTTAGCGGCTTAGTGGCCAAAACCTTTTACAGCGAAGCTGAAAAACAAAAATGAGTAAAATATGCTACCCATCATAACCGACCGCACCTACATCCAAACCCAAGCACAGCAGAAGCTAGACGAAAACGATGCCTTCCGCTCCTACTTACAAAAAATAGATAGCGAAGAACTAGATGCAACCGTGCATGCCATAAACGAAAAAATTACTCCACAAATAGATTGTACCAGCTGCGGCGGCTGTTGCCGACAATTAATGATAAACGTAACACCCGAAGAAAATATAAAAGTTGCCAATCATTTAAACATCACCCCACAAGCATTTAAAGAAAAATATTTAGAAGAAAGCCTGCAAGGCAAAATGATAATGAATACCATTCCTTGCCATTTTTTAGCAGATAGTAAATGCACGGTTTACGAAAACCGATTTGCAGAATGCAGGGCTTTTCCACACTTGCACGAAAATAATTTTAAAGGCAGATTGTTTGGTACGCTTATTCATTATGCCATGTGTCCTATTATTTATAATGTGGTTGAAGAGTTGAAGGTGGAGACGGGTTTTTTTTAACCACATAGGAACATAGGCACATAGTATCACATAGTTATTTTATAAGCACTATATTTCTATTGTAATAAAAAAAACTCTTTAGAAAATCCAATCGCTATGTTTCATTTCTCCACGAATCACATTTGTCAATCTATTGCATAATAAAAGCTGAATAAAGATTTTCTGCTTACGAGCTGCGGGATAGAAGCGAAAATCCTTTTTTTGAGGAACGAAAAAAAAGATTGTAGCGTATAGCCCGAACAACTGATGAATAATGGTTTTCAGCCCAAAGCACCAAAACATTTATCATTTATCATTCATAATTCATAATTCCTTCTTCACCTCCTTCGCCCACGCATCCTTCAACGTTACCGTTCTATTAAAAATTAATTTATTTGAAGTGCTTTCTTTATCCAAGCAAAAATATCCTTTGCGTAAAAATTGAAAACGATTTTCGTGAGTAGCGTTTACGAGCGATGGCTCAATGTATGCTTGTGTTATCGTTAGAGAATTTTCATTTATGTAATCTTTAAAATCACCATCCTCGCTGCTAGGGTTTTCTACTTTAAACAAACGGTCGTACATGCGCACTTCAGCCGTAGCCGCATGTGTAGCACTCACCCAATGTATGGTACCTTTTACCGCATTGCCGCTTGTATCGCTGCCGCTCTTGCTATCGGGAAAGTATGTGCAATGTATAGCGGTAACTTTTCCATCATCATCTTTATCAAACGTATCGCAACGTAGTATGTACGCACTCTTTAGGCGAACGCTTGCACCAGGCGCAAACCTAAACCATTTCTTTGCAGCCTCTTCCATAAAATCTTCCCGCTCTATCCAAAGTTCTTTACCAAATGGAATCGTACGAGTACCATACGCTTCATCAGGACCGTTCTCACTTATTAGTTCTTCTGTTTTTCCTTCTTCATAATTTGTAATAATTAATTTCAAAGGGTCAAGCACAGCCATCGCACGCAAAGCCGTGAAGTTGAGGTCTTCCCTCAAGCAAAATTCTAGCAAACTAAAATCTATAATATTCTCCCGCTTCGCTATGCCCACTTTATCGCAAAACGTACGAATGCTCTGCGGCGTAAACCCACGGCGGCGCATACCGCTGATGGTGGGCATGCGTGGGTCGTCCCAACCTGCCACATGATTTTCTTCTACCAATTGCTTAAGCTTGCGCTTACTCATAACGGTGTATGATAAATTGCGGCGAGCAAATTCATATTGATGCGAAGGAAATATTTCCAACTTTTGTATAAACCAATCGTACAATTCTCTATGCGGAATAAACTCTAGCGTGCAAATAGAATGCGTAATATTTTCTATAGAATCGCTTTGCCCATGCGCAAAATCGTACATAGGGTAAATGCACCACTTGTCGCCCGTGCGGTGGTGGTGTGCATGCTTTATGCGATATATCAGTGGGTCACGCATGAGCATATTGGTGTGTGCCATATCTATTTTTGCACGCAGTATTTTTGCCCCATCAGAAAACTCACCCGCCTTCATACGAGCAAACAAATCCAAATTTTCTGCCACCGTTCTTTCTCTATATGCATTGCCCACACCAGGCTCCGTATGCGTACCTTTTTGTGCTGCTATCTCCTCACTTGTACTATCATCTACATACGCAAGCCCTTTATTGATAAGCGTTACAGCATATTCATACATTGTATCAAAATAATCCGACGCATACAATTCGTTCTTCCACTCAAAGCCCAACCATTGAATATCTTCCTTTATGCTATCCACATATTCGATATCTTCTGTTACGGGGTTGGTATCATCAAACCGCAGGTTTGTATAGCCCGCAAATTTTTTTGTAAGCCCAAAATTTAAACAAATAGCCGTAGCATGCCCCATGTGCAAATACCCATTAGGCTCCGGCGGAAACCGAGTTACGATGCTCTTGTATTTTCCTTCTGCTAAATCTTTTTCTATAATCTCCTCAAGGAAGTTGAGGCTTTTTTCTTCACTCATATAATAATTTGTGTGGCGAAATTACAAAACTTTGGGGCGGTGAGCAAATACCATTATTGAGCATTGGAAACGGGCTGTCCGTAGTACTCCTCGTCGGTCGTTCCTCCCTCCTGTGGGGTACTACTTCCCATCCCTGCGCCTTTGGGCAGAGGTTCTTTGTTCAACAATACTTCGAGGTGTAAGTGTTTTTTGGGAACTATTTTTTAATTTGTGAATTTTTGAAATACGGTTTTGTTTTTTAGACATTCGCCTTTAAAAAGATAAAAAAGTATAAAATTTAGTTTGTTATATCCCTAAAAATATTAAATTTAAAGATGAAGCAGAATTTAAATCAGGAAGAATTAATAGAATTTACAGAGATACTTAAAATGAATTTAAATTTTCATGTTCCTTCTTTAGTTAAAATAGTTGAGGATAAATTTTTCCCATGGGAAAAA
>JAYSOC010000580.1:0-6798 GCA_043723285.1 Ferruginibacter sp.
TACCAAATTTTTTTACACAAAAAAACTGCCTCTATAAAAGAGACAGTTTTTAATCAAATAGTCTTCGCAGACTTTATATTCACCCCGGAAAACTACAAAGCATATTTATTATCCGCACACAACTTAGCAGCTATACGTCTTCTAGCTTCTTTGCTATTAAACGGTGCCATTTTAGTAAAGCGTTTTAAGCCTAGCAACATCATACGTTGTTCATCGCCATCTGCAAAAGCATTTATGGCTTCTTTGCCCGCTTTGTTTACCGCATCTACCGCATCGTTTAAATAAACATGCATCATATCTTTTTGTATGCTCATCGCAGCTTCGCCTTGCTTGTCCGTCATTTTTATAACACGTAGCAATGCACTCTCTGCATTAAAAGTAGCAATGGTCATATCTGCCACGTTCATCAAAATTTCTTGTTCATCACTCAAGCCCATCATCAATTTTTGTACTGCTGCGCCTGCTACCATCAGTATTGCTTTCTTCATTTGCAATACTGCTTTTTTCTCAGTAGCAAAAGGCGTTTCATCATCACTACCAAAATCAGGAATGCTCATTAGTTCTTTACTCACAGCCATTGCAGGACCCATCAAATCAAGTTTTCCTTTCATGGCACGCTTTAGCATCATATCCACCGTAAGCAAACGATTTATTTCGTTTGTACCTTCGTAAATTCTATTTATTCTACTATCTCTATATGCACGGCTAATCATATACTCGTCGCTAAAGCCGTTACCACCGTGTATTTGTACACCTTCATCTACTATCAAATCCAACACTTCGCTGCCATCTACTTTTAGCATGGCACATTCTATCGCAAATTCTTCAGCCGCACCAAGGTGCGCTTCTGCATAAGATTTACCAGCTTGCTCTAGTTCTGTTTCTTTATCATCTATCCATTTGCTAGTGCGGTAGAGGGCGCTTTCACCCACCCATATACGTGTAGCACATTCTGCTAGTTTATGTTTTATAGCACCAAAATTTGCAATGGCAGTTTTAAATTGTTCTCTCGTGTTTGCATATTGTATGCTACTATCTAGCGCCATTTTTGCACCACCCAATGCTGCGGCACATAATTTCAATCTTCCGATATTTAAAATATTAAAAGCTATGATATGTCCTTTACCAGCTTCGCCCAATAAATTTTCTACAGGCACTTTACAATCTTGAAAATACAATTGCACCGTCGATGATCCTTTAATACCCATCTTATGTTCTTCCGCACCAAGTGTAAAACCTTCCATGCCACGCTCTACAATAAACCCTGTAAATTTCTCTCCATCTATTTTTGCAAAAACGGTATATATATCTGCAAAACCACCATTGGTAATCCAGCATTTTTGTCCGTTCAATAAATAATGTTTACCATCTGCAGAAAGTACCGCCGTTGTTTTTGCGCTCAATGCATCACTACCACTATTCGGTTCTGTTAGCCCATAAGAACCTTTCCACTCGCCGCTTGTAAGCTTTGGAATGTATTTTTTCTTTTGCTCATCTGTACCAAAATATAAAATTGGCAATGTGCCAATTCCTGTATGCGCTGCTATTGCAACACTAAAACTAAAACCACCACCAAGGCCTTCATTTACTAAAGTAGATGTAATAAAATCTTTACCCAAGCCACCAAATTCTTCTGGTGTAGATGCGCCCAAAAGTCCCTGTTCGCCTGCCTTTTCCATCAAAGATGGCATAAGCCCTGGTTCTAATTTATCAATCCTATCCACCACAGGCAAAACTTCTGTGTGCAAAAATTGTATGCACATATCCTTTACCATTTGTTGTTCCTCATTAAAATCTTCGGGCGTAAAAGTTTCAAAAGCATTGCTTTCTTTAATTAAAAATTCGCCGCCCTTTAGTGATGTTGTTGTAGTTGTATTCATGATTTATATTTTTTAATACTGTTTGGTGTTTGTGGTTTGTTGTTCTTTGTTTGGGGTTTGCATTATAATTTTAAGTCAGTGCTTATTATCGAACTCCTCAACTTATCGAACCCCCCAACACCAAACAACAAACACCAAACAATTAGTTGCTCAAATTCTCATACACCATATTCAACACCTCCTTCGCAATTTCAATCTGCCCATTTGTAACACCAGCCACAGCCTCGTTCAACGTTTGGTTAGCCACTTCCATACTAAGTTCTTGCAATTTTTGTGCCTCGAGTGTCGTACATATCTTATTTATGCGCCTATCTGTTTTATCTGCCATACGTTTTACAAGCCCGAGTTTTTCCAAATTATCTACCAATCTGGTAATACTTGGCTTATCTCTAAACGTAGCATCGCACAATTGTTGTTGGCTCAAGCCATCTTCTTTCCACAAATGATACAACACACTCCATTGCTCAATCGTAATATCCACGCCAGCTTGCTTAAAATTTTTTTGCAGGCGCCGTGCAATAGCCGTACTCGCCTTGCCAGTAATAAAACTGTATAATTCGCTTTTTTTAAATTGGTTGTTGGGCATATAGTTGTTTAAACAACTATATAAAGATAAGTAATGATTTTAAATTTCAAAATTTTATTTTTGTTAAATCGTAAAGTGATTGTTTTCAACAACGACTTCGTCATTGTCCAAGCAAAAACACAGCTATAGGCAACATCGTTGTGTCACTCACTTCATCGGCATACCATTTTTCATCTTTTATTATGCAATAGATTATGCAATAGATTATACATTAGAAATACTATAGTAAAAAACGCAATCTTCGTATTGGTCTTCGAGTAATTCCCCTCCTTGGAGGGGTGGCTGCCGAAGGCAGACGGGGTGGGTTTTTACTTTTGGCTGCCGAAGGCAGACGGGGTGGGTTTTTACACTTTGCTGCCGAAGGCAGCAACGCTATAAAAGTCACAACAAAAAACAGACTACAAAAAAATAATTTTTAAATAAATAAATGCAACTACTTTTCATAATATCTATCATCACCATTATCCTTTACACCACACTCATCATCTATAACAGATTTGCGTTTAACTCAATCCCAACAATCAACCAATCAACCAACCAACTAATCAACCAATCAACCAAGCTATCAATAATCATCCCCGCCCGCAACGAAGAAGCAAACATTGAAAACTGCATACAATCCATCTTACAAAATAATTACCCTTCACTCTTGTTCGAAATAATAATAGTTGACGATCATTCAGAAGACAACACTGCAAAAATTGTAAAGAAATATGAACAACAAAATGTAAAATTGATTTCGCTAAAAGATTTTGTAACCGATAAAATAAATTCGTACAAAAAAAGAGCAATTGAAGTAGCCATAGCACAAGCAAGCGGCACACTTATTATTACCACCGATGCAGATTGTATTGTTCCTGCGACTTGGCTAAAAACCATTGCAAGATTTTACGAAGAAAAAAAACCAGCTTTTATTGCAGCACCAGTTTTAATTGAACCTTCCTATTTTTCACAAACCCATACCCACAATGAACAGGCAAAAGGTAGCGAGTTCAACATCCCTTCTCCACGAAGTGGAGAAGGGCAAGGGTTGAGGGCGTGGGGGGTGAGGATTTTCCAATCCCTAGATTTTATGACCTTGCAAGGCATAACAGCAGCAGTAGTACACAAAAAACAAATGACCATGTGCAATGGCGCAAACATGGCGTATGAGCGTGCGGCATTTTACGAAGTAGGCGGCTTTGCAGGTATTGATAATATTGCCAGTGGCGATGATATGTTGCTGATGCATAAAATTTATAAACAATATCCCGACAGGGTTTTATTTTTAAAATCGAGAGAAGCTATTGTAAAAACAGCGCCAGTAAATACCATAAAACAATTTTTTAACCAAAGAATTCGTTGGGCAAGTAAGGCAGAAAAATATGATGATAAGAGAATATTGCCAGTATTAATTTTGGTGTACTCTTTCAATTTTATGATGTTAATTTTTCCAATTATTGCTGTATTTAAAAATATTCAATATTCAATATTCAATGTTCAATGTTCAATGTTGGGAGTTTGGTTATGGATGCTGCTTTTCAAGATTGTTGTGGAATTGTTTTTTCTTTTTCCAGTTGCCAGTTTTTTTGGAAAGAAAAGTATGCTATGGTTTTTTCCATTTTTACAACCGTTTCATATTTGTTACACAATTATTGCAGGTTGGTTAGGTAAGTTTGGAAAATATACATGGAAAGAAAGGAAGGTTAATTAATGAAAAGGAATTGTAATATTTAGTTTTTCTTAATGTCACCCCTTCGGGGTTTTGGCTAACTTCTATTTTTAAATCTATATTAATATCAGCCTTTCAGGCTTTGCGAATCCCGAAGGGATAACATTAATATAGTTACAAATAAACCAAACAAATCACAACCCCGAAGGGGTGACATTAGATAAATAGAGTCCATAAAAAAGACTAGGAATTAAGAATGCTTTTAGGAGCCTAAATTGTTACTTTAGCATTAATAAATAATTTTTAAAAATACACAGGGATGAGGCTATGATTTTTCAACTACACGATACCAATATTTATTTTCCTGACCCTGTATTTGCAGAGTCCGATGGCTTTCTTGCTATTGGTGGAGACTTAAGCACAGAGCGGCTTTTGTTGGCTTACCAAAGCGGCATCTTTCCTTGGTATAGCGATGACGAACCAATTTGTTGGTTTGCACCGCCAGAGCGCTGTGTTATTTTTCCGAAGAAAATATTTATTAGCAAAAGCATGCAACAAGTAATCAACAAAAAAATATTTACCATTACAAACAACACTGTTTTTGATGATGTAATACAACATTGTGCAAACACAAATAGAAAAGACCAAGATGGCACATGGATAACAAACGATATGCAAAAGGCATACATAAATTTACACAAACTTGGTATTGCAAAAAGTGTAGAAGTTTGGCAAAACAACGAACTTGTTGGTGGTTTGTATGGCTTAGAAATAAATAATATTTTTTGTGGCGAAAGTATGTTTAGCAAAGTAAGCAATGCATCTAAAGCAGCACTGATATGGCTTTGTACAAAAAATAATTATGCATTAATAGATTGCCAAGTAAGAACGGAGCATTTGATAAGTATGGGTGCGGAAATGATCAATAGATTAGATTATGTCAATCTATTGCATAATAAAAGTTGAAAAAAGATTTACTGATGAAGGGCTGCGCTGCTTAGCCGAAAATCCTTTTTGTGTAGCTTTGGCGAAACAAAAAGATTGTAGGCGGGCAGCGAACAAATGTTCAACAGAATTGTTTTGCCGACAGCCCCAAATTTTAAAAAATGAATCATACATTGTGCTATGGTAGAAAATAAAAATCCTGATGTAGTTTTAATAGGCGCAGGTATAATGAGTGCCACACTAGGTATTTTTTTAAAGGAGTTGCAACCAGATATTTCAATAGCCATTTTTGAGCGTTTACCAGAAGTAGCTGGCGAAAGTTCCGACGCTTGGAACAATGCAGGCACTGGGCATTCGGCGTTTTGCGAATTAAATTATACGCCACAAAAAGAAGATGGCACAGTAGATATTTCTAAGGCATTAAAAATAGCTGCGCAGTTTGAAACAAGTAAACAATTTTGGAGTTATTTGGTAGCGCAAAAATATTTTAACGACCCTCAAGATTTTATAAATCATATTCCACATATGAGTTTTGTATGGGGACAAGAAAATGTAGATTATCTTAAAAAAAGATACGAAGCGCTTACAAAAAATGAATTGTTTAATGGCATGCAATTTTGTGATGATGTAACGCAACTTAAAAAATGGATACCGCTTGTAATGGAAGGTAGAGCAGATAATGAAAAATGTGCTGCTACAAAAATGGACATGGGAACCGATGTAGATTTTGGTGTACTTACTCGTGTAATGATAAAACATTTGCAAGCACAAGATGGCGTGCAATTATATTTGAGCAACGAAATAAGAGATATTGAAAGAGAAAATAATGGGCATTGGGAAATAAAAGTAAAAGATTTATTGACTGGTGAAAATAGAAAATTAGAAACAAAATTTGTATTTATTGGTGCAGGTGGTGCAGCACTTCGGTTACTAGAAAAATCGGATATACCAGAAGCGGAAGGCTATGGTGGTTTTCCTATAAGTGGGCAATGGCTGCGATGTATAAATAAAACCGTAATAGAAAAACATGCAGCAAAAGTATATGGCAAAGCTAGTGTGGGCGCACCACCTATGAGTGTGCCGCATTTGGATACACGTATGATAGGCGGCGAAAAAGCTTTATTGTTTGGACCATTCGCAGGGTTTTCTACAAAGTTTTTAAAGTACGGTTCTTACATGGATTTGCCATTAAGCATTGAGTTTGATAATATTTTACCAATGCTTTCTGCTGGCTGGCACAATTTAGATCTTACAAAATATTTAATACAACAAGTATCACAATCGCACGAAGATCGTATGACTGCATTGAGAGAATATTTGCCTAATGCAAAAGCAGAAGATTGGGAGCTTGCTATTGCAGGGCAGCGAGTACAAGTTATAAAAAAAGATGAAAAAGAAGGTGGTGTATTAGAATTTGGCACTGAAATAGTAGCGTCCGCAGATGGCACATTGGCTGCATTGCTTGGCGCATCGCCAGGTGCATCTACATCTGTTTCTGTAATGATAGATGTGTTGAAAAATTGTTTTCCCTTGCAAATGCAATCGGTAGCATGGCAAACAAAGCTAAAAGAAATGATACCATCGTACGGGCAAAAATTATCGGAAGATGCGGTGCTTTGTAAAGCAGTGAGGGAAAGAACTGCGAGGTTGTTGGAATTGTAAATGGGGTTTCACGTAAAAGCGCAATAGAGCGCAAAGAGCGCAAAAGAATATTTCCTTTCTGCAACTTTGTAACT
>JAYSOC010000581.1:0-2731 GCA_043723285.1 Ferruginibacter sp.
AAATGGTATGATGATGTTGAATTATTATTGAATGCAAAATTGACGTTACAAGAAACTTTTTTCTTCGCATCACTCATTCATTTAATCTTTTTAAAAATCCATCCTTTCAATGATGGAAATGGAAGAACATCGAGGCTTATAGAAAAATGGTTTTTAGCAAAAAAGATTGGCGAAAAAGCATGGTTAATCCAGTCAGAAAAATATTATTACGGAAACCTTTCAGCTTATTACAATAATCTACGTTCATTAGGCATCGAGTACGAATTGCTTGATTATAACAATGCACTTCCATTTTTATTAATGTTACCAATATCTTGTGTCTAATATCTAAAATCTAACATATAATATCTTGTGTCTAAAATCTTTCCTCTTGTGTCTAAAATCTAACATCTAATATCTACTTTTGCACCCATGCAACAATACCTTTCTCTAGTAAAACATATAATGGATAATGGCTGCGATAAAGCTGACCGCACAGGTACAGGCACACGCAGTATTTTTGGGCATCAACTCCGCTTCAATTTGGCAGAAGGTTTCCCTATGGTAACCACAAAAAAATTACATTTAAAAAGTATTATACACGAACTACTTTGGTTTTTGCAAGGCGATACTAATATTGCTTACCTCAAAGAACACAATGTAAAAATTTGGGACGAGTGGGCAGATGAAAATGGAAACCTTGGGCCAGTATATGGCAAGCAATGGCGCAGTTGGGAAGGCGCAAATGGGGTAGAAGTAGATCAAGTAAAAGATGTAATTCATCAATTAAAAAACAATCCCGATAGTCGTAGAATAATTATCAGTGCATGGAATGTGGCAGATTTGCCAAAAATGAAATTAATGCCTTGTCATTGCCTTTTTCAATTTTACACAAGTGCTCCAGAAGCCCCCTCTAACTCCCCCGAAGGGGGAGGACAAGCCCGTAGAAAATTGAGTTGCCAATTGTACCAACGCAGTGCCGATGTTTTCCTTGGAGTGCCTTTCAATATTGCATCGTACGCATTACTTACCATGATGATTGCACAAGTATGCGATATGGAATTGGGCGATTTTGTACACAGCTTTGGCGATGTGCATTTATACAACAATCATTTTGACCAAGCCAATTTGCAACTTAAGCGAACAACTTTTCCATTGCCACAAATGAAAATAAACCCGGCAGTAAAAGATATTTTTAGTTTTACATACGAAGATTTTGAGTTGGTAAATTACCAAAGCCATGAAGGGATAAAAGCACCAGTAGCGGTTTAGTTCAAGGTTGAAAGTTGAAGGTTCAAAGTTTGTATAATTCAAAGTCTATTTATCTTCCAAAAGCAAATAAAATTTAAAGAAAAAAACTTAAAAAAAATAATGGACTCTAAAGTATCAGAAACTTCCAAGTCCCCTTTCGGGGGATTTAGGGGGCTAGTTTCACTCATAGTTGCCACCTCACTAAACAACTCCATTGGCAAAGCAAACGCCATGCTATGGCACTTACCCGAGGATTTTAAATTTTTTAAAAATACCACTTGGGGTATGCCAATTATCATGGGTAGAAAAACTTTTGAATCTATTGGTAAACCTTTGCCTGGGAGAACAAATATTATTATCACCAGTAACAAAGATTGGCTAGCAGAAGGTACACTAACGGCAAAGAGTTTAGAAGAATCCATTCAACTTGCAATACAAACAAATGCAAAAGAAATTTTTATAACAGGCGGCGGAGAAATTTATAAACAAACCATGCTAATGGCAGATAAAATTTATCGCACATTGGTGCATACTGAAATTGATGGAGATATATTTTTCCCCGAAATAGATGAAACGATTTGGGAAAAAGTTTTTGAGAAAAATGTAGCAGCCGATGAAAAGCACAAATATGATATGAGTTTTCAAACTTGGGAGAGGAAATGAACAATTATCAAAATATAAAATTAGTCAAACCATCCTTTAAAAGTTTGTCAGGCTGAGCTTGTCGAAGCCGGGGCTATTTATAATTTAAGCCTCTGTTACAAACTCACCCGCCTTCGACAAGCTCAGGCTGACATCATAAAATTTAAAGCTTCAACTTTCAATCTTGTACAATCATTTTACACTAGGTAAAAAGTATATCAGTTATTACGTTAGTGCTGCTAACAGCAAAGGCCACGGTGTGCATTCCCCCTTCGTATTTGAGTTTATAAAATTTGTATTAAACGATACAAAAAAATACGAATGCTATACAAAAATTGAAAACCAGCGGAAAATATTATTAAACGATAAATCAGTAATTGAAGTAGAAGATTTTGGTGCAGGCTCAACTGTTATTAAAACCAGGCAACGTGTGGTAAAAGATATTGCTGCATCATCTTTAAAGCCAAAAAAGTTTAGCCAGTTATTGTTTAGAATGATACAATTTTACAACAAAAAAAATCTATTAGAATTAGGTACATCTTTTGGTATTACTACATCCTACATTGCTTCTGCAAAAAATAATCCTGTTGTTACCACAATGGAAGGTTCTCAGAATATTGCAAATATTGCACAACAAAATTTCAATGCTTTACAATTAAATAATATTGCCGTTATTAAAGGCGATTTTGAAAAAACTTTAGCAACTTTTTTGTCCAAATCAACAACAATAGATTTTGCCTTTCTAGATGGCAATCATCGTAAAATCCCCACTCTACAATATTTTGAGCAAATCCTCACAAAATCTACCGAAGAAACCATTATTGTTTTTGATGATATACATTGGAGCAGCGACATGGAA
>JAYSOC010000582.1:0-6780 GCA_043723285.1 Ferruginibacter sp.
GTAATGCGTAAAAGGGGTTTTTATAAAATGCTGCTTTATATAAAATGTAATTGCTGCTAGCAATGCCATTATTATTAGTGGTATTACAATCTCTCTACCAAAATGCTTCACTTTCTTTGCCATAAATACCGTTAGTCTTTGGCTGCAATATTAAGAACAATGATGCATTGTTAAATGGTTATGTTGTTAAATTGTTTGCATTTATTATTTTAGATTTCATTTTGCAAAAAGCGTAAATGCTAAAACTATCTATTCAAATATTCAATCGGATTTAAAAAAAACATTTTCTTCCATCCTTGTGGAGATTTATCTATACGCCAAAAATAAGGCAATATTGAATAAATAGTATAGTGCAAATGCGCTGGTTTTCCTTTTGCGTTTCCTGTAGTGCCAACTTTTCCAATAATTTTTCCTTTACTAACCCATGAAAATGCTGTGGTATTTATTTCTTTTAAATGTGCATAATAATGTAACCGCCATTTTGGACCAATTACAAGAATAACATTTCCACCCAATTCATTTTGCCCAGTATTAATAACAATACCGCTTGTAGCTGATATAACATTTGTTCCTTCTTTCGCAAAAATATCAACGCCTTTATGTGTTACAGATTTACCCCAAGGATAAAACCAAAATGAATTTTGAGCATAACTATTTTTAGAAGCTCCTTCAACAGGAATTGAAAAATTTTGAGGAATTAATAAACCCATAAATAAGACAACCGATAAAGCGATCGTTATTTTTTTGAAAGTTTTCAATTAATAATGGTTATTGTTTAAAAGAATATTAGGCTGTAAAATAATATTACAAAGCCGATAACATTTGAATAATTTAGCCATTTAACAATTTATTACCGAACAAACTGCTTCGTAATCGTTTTACCACCCGACATAACTTTTACAATATACACAGCTTTTGCCCAGGTGCTAAGAGCTACATTTACTTTCGCCATGCCGTATATAAGCGAAATATTTTGGTTGAAGATGCGCTGTCCTAATTTGTTGTAAATAGCTATAGTTGCGGTTTCATCATTAAAATCGTGTAACGAAATTACAAAAGGATTAGTGACAGGATTTGGGTAAATATCAATACCGCCTTGCCCATTATTAGGCGGAGGTGGCGGTGTACAACTTCCATCACTCACGTCCGTCGTTTTTTCTGTACTATTATTTTTTGTAACCAACCACAAACCAGGATCCACCAAAACAGTATCTGCTTTAAAGCCGAGCGAACGAATAAATGTTTCTCCATTTGTATTATTATCTAACACAATTATTTTTTCTTGCGTTGCATTTTTAAATTTTAATGCAACAGGCAATTTAAAAAAAGGTGTTATGTTAGGCATTGAAGTAGTTTGCGATAATTTAATGCTTACACAATTTGTATCTAGCACATTCCATTTTACTTGATAGCTCGGAAAACCCTGCCCAGTGTACCATTGGTCAAAAAAGTATGTAAGATTTTTTCCGCTCTCTGCTTCCATGTTTCTTTTAAAATCTGCTGTAGTAGCATTACCATAAGCCACAGATGGGTCTAATTGGTATCTCCTCATAGCTCTAAAAAAAACATCTTCGCCCACAATAAACCGCAGCATAAATAATAAATAACTGCCTTTATTATAACTCAATCTGCCACTAAAAATTTGGCTTAGGCTTGTAGTGTCTTGCACTTTTACAGTACCACCAGGTTGCGATGTAATGTTGTTAATTAAATTTTTTCTATAAGTTAATGAATTTGCTGGATATTTTATTTCTAAATGAGAATAACCAAGGTAAGTTGCAAAACCTTCGTTTAACCAAATATCTTCCCAACTATTACAAGTTATTTTATCACCAAACCATTGGTGCGCTAGTTCATGCGCCATTAAGTATTCGCCAGTGTTTATAATAAACGTAGAAGTTTGGTGCTCCATTCCACCGCCCCAGCCAAATTGCACATGACCATATTTTTCTTTTATAAAAGGGTAAGGGCCAAAATTATTATGAAAGTATTGCATAGCATCAAATACCAATGGAGTATTGGTTTGCCACACTGCTAGGTTTTCTGGATAGCAATAAGTTTGCATTGGTAAATTAACAGCACCCAACATTACACTATTATTAAACGTAACATAATTGGTTACTGCCATACAAACCAAATACGACGCAACAGGATAACGGTGTTTCCAATGCGCTCTAGTTTTATTGCCTGGTAAAGCAGTTTCGGATTGCAACAACCCATTACTCGCTGCTTTATAAATATTAGGATTGGTAATAAAAACATCTACTGAATCTGCTTTATCATTTATACCATTTTTGCAAGGCCACCAATCACGAGAGCCGTAAGACTCACTAAGCGTCCACATTACGGGCGTACCCGCATGTACATCTTGTATGAAAGAACCAAAGCCAGAATTATTTGGCACACCTTTATACCAAATGCTTACCGAATCTAAAACACCAGTATTTATTGTTGTAGGAAAATTTATTAGAGCCGTATTTGTTGTTTGAGAAAATGTATAATTAGTATTGGCATTTTTTACACTATCAACTGTAAGTGTATTCATCAAATCTAATTCGATGGAAGATGATGAAGAAAGCATTTTGAAATACACAGTTACTTTTCCATTTATATATCGCACCGCAGGATCTACTTCCCACTCGCATCTATAATATTTTACATCAAAATTTTCTGATGCAAAAGATTCTGCCACAAAACCTCTAAATTGATTTTGATGTGCTTGCATTTCCATTCTTGCTATGGATTCTATATCATCTTTTTCTTGACCATAACAAAACTGTATAGAAAGCAACAAAAGTAACAAAATGTGTTTCATAACTAATATTTACAATATTGAAAATGATAACGTTTTTGCAAAGATAATATTATGTACGAAGCTAATCTCTACCTATATTTAACTGAAAATAAAAAATAGGTTTTCCTTTGTTAAGCTTTCTAATATATTTAGGCATGCTTTTTTGAGTAAATCCCTAAAGCATACAGGCTAATCCACTATCATCAACTTCGCATAATTCAACATTATCTTCTTCTCCCCATTAGTTTCAAAATTTATAGTCGCTATAGGATTGTGCGCCGCACCTTCCATTTTTGCAATTACGCCAAAGCCAAATTTTTGATGCTCTACTTTTTGCCCTTCGGCTAAGTCTCCAGTATTGCTTGCTACAAAATTATCTGAAATGGTATGTTCTTTTGTTTGTGGCCTTGCAGGTGTAGCATACGCAGGCTTTGCAGGTTCTTTTTTAGCAAACATACTTCCTTGGCTACCACCTGTATTTTCAAACCCTCTACCCATGCGCTCAAATGCGCTACCACGGTTGCCTGTACTCGATGCATTGTTTCTTGCAGCTGCACCAGCATAACTTTTATCTAAATTCTCTTCGGGCATTTCATCTATAAAACGGCTTGGGTCGTTTTGTTGCAATTGCCCAAAGCGATACCGTGCATTGCTATAACTCAAATACAATTTTGCTTTGGCCCTAGTAATGGCCACATAAAATAATCTGCGCTCTTCTTCCAATTCTTCTCTTGTATTTATAGCCATTGCATTTGGGAAAAGTGTTTCTTCTAAACCACCCACAAACACCACCGGAAACTCCAAACCCTTTGCCGCATGTATCGTCATTAATTTTACTACATCTTGGTTTTTATCATCGCCTTGGTCGGCATCGGTAAGCAATACAATTTGTTGTAAATATCCACCCAAGCTTTTATCGCCCACTTCGCCATCTTCTTCATTCGTGGGTGTTTCGGTAAATTCTTTTATGGAGTTAAGCAACTCCTGCACGTTTTCATATCTTGCTAAACCCTCTGTAGTTTTATCGTTAAACAAATCTTTTACCAAGCCGCAATTTTTACCTACTAAAAATGCCAAGTCATACGCATTCTTTTTTGGCATTTCACTTTGAAACATTTTTATCATTGTTACAAAGTTGTCTATGGCTTCCAGTGTTCCAGCTTTAAAACCATACATAGCTGCATTGCAAGCCACATCCCACATGCTCAGGTTTTGCTCATTTGCAAACAACACCATTTTATCAATCGTTGTTTTTCCAATGGCACGTACAGGATAATTAATGATTCTTTTTAGCGCTTCTTCATCTCTCGGGTTTACCACAATTCGTAAATAACTCAACAAATCTTTTACCTCTTTGCGTTGGTAAAAACTCACGCCCCCGTATATGCGATACGGAATGCCCATGCGCCTTAGACTCTCCTCAAAACTTCTACTCTGTGCATTGGTTCTGTATAAAATAGCAAAGTCTTGGTTAAAATAATGATTGCGCAATTTATTTTCTTGAATAGCATCTGCAACCATTTTGCCCTCGTCGTTATCCGTCATGGTACGCACGAGTTTTATTTTTTCGCCTTGGTCGTTATCGGTAAATAAATTCTTTTCTATTTGCCCTTTATTGTTGCCAATTATTTCGTTGGCTACACTCAATATATTTTTTGTGCTTCTGTAATTTTGCTCCAGCTTCACCACTTTCACATCATCGTAATCTTTTTCAAACTGCAAAATATTTTCTATCGTTGCCCCTCTAAAACTATAAATACTTTGTGCATCATCGCCCACCACACATACGTTCTCGTGCATAGCGCCTAAGAGTTTTACAATTTCATACTGTGCGGTATTGGTATCTTGGTACTCATCTATCATGAGGTACTTAAATTTCTTTTGATATTTACTTAAACTTGCAGGTACATTTTTTAAAAGGATATAAAACTTGAATAATAAATCATCAAAATCCATTGCGCCGTTTTTGAAACAACGCTTTGCGTATGCATCATAAATTTGCCCAATCATGGGGCGGTTTGCACGAGCATCTTCTTGCTGCAATGCATAATCGTTTGCATATTCCGCAGGGCCTACCAATCCATTTTTTGCAGAAGAAATTCTGTTGTACACCACATTTGGCTTGTACTGCTTATCGTCCAAATCCATTTCTTTGATAACCGTTTTCACCACACTCTTTGCATCGTCAGTATCGTAAATCGTAAAATTGCTTGGGTAGCCAATGTTGGGTGCTTCGCTGCGCAATATGCGTGCAAACACACTATGAAAAGTGCCAATGTATAAATTTCTTGCTTCGCTGTTTCCCAAAATACGTTCAACCCTTTCCTTCATTTCTTTAGCAGCTTTGTTGGTAAACGTAAGTGCCAAAATATTAAAAGCATCTACGCCGTGATGGCTCATCAAATGCGTAATCCTTGTCGTCAACACTTTTGTTTTTCCGCTACCAGCACCCGCAATAATCATTATCGGCCCGTCTTTGTGCAGCACCGCTTCTCTTTGCGGCTCGTTCAATTCATCTAAATAATTCGGCATAGGGGCAAAGGTAAATTTTAATCGTGGGATTGTGAAAAGAGTTACGAGTTTTGCAATTAGGGAAGTCAAGCCTTAGAGGCTTGACTTCCCTAATTGCAAAACATTTGGGGCTGTGAGCAGAAAACCATTGTTGAACATTTGTCCGCTGCCCGTCTCCAATCTTTTTGCCTCAAAGGCAGGCAAAAAGGATTTCCGCCTAAGCAGCGCAGCCATTCATCTTTTTGTTTTTCAAGTTGGCGAAGTGACTGGAGATCTTAAAATCATCAAACCGTGACAAATAATCACGGCTTGAAAAATATCCCAGTTGACTACAAGTTGTAGTCAACTGAATTTTGTAAAACCTATTAACCGTTCGATAAATTGGTATACTTGAATTTATTTGAGTTGGTTACAAATTGTAACCAACTGTCCGATTTTGTCGGACGATTAGAAATTTAAGTTCGCTTGCTTTGTAATTTAAAGAGTAGTAATTAATTCAGTTGTCCTCTAAAATCGGACAATTGAATTAAAAAAATTGTACGCCATAATCGTACATCTCAAAATATTCAATTCTGAAAACTCCCATAAACAACTTATTTTCGCCGCACAAACAAAAAGAAAAAATCATGAGCACAACAGGAAAAATAGAAACAAACAAAGGCACATTTAGTTTCGAACTTTATGACGAAGCCACACCAATAGCTGCGAACAATTTTAAAACATTGGTAGAAAAAGGATTTTACGATGGTTTAAGTTTTCACAGGGTAATACCAAACTTTATGGTACAAGCAGGTTGCCCCGATGGTACTGGCGCAGGTGGTCCAGGTTACACCATCAATTGCGAAGTAGCAGCGCCAAACCAATACCACGATAGAGGTGTAATGAGCATGGCACACAGAGGTAGAAATACTGGTGGTTCACAATTTTTTATTTGCCACAACAGACAAGGCACACAGCATTTAGATGGCAACCATACTTGCTTTGGAAAAATTATCGAAGGGTTAGATTTTTTAGATGATATACAAGGCGGCGATAAAATGATAAAAGTAACAATAGATCAATCTTAAAAAATTGGTAGTCTAAAATTAACGACCCCCCC
This sequence comes from Ferruginibacter sp., assembly GCA_043723285.1. Lineage (GTDB taxonomy): Bacteria > Bacteroidota > Bacteroidia > Chitinophagales > Chitinophagaceae > Ferruginibacter. The sequence goes on from JAYSOC010000582.1 coordinate 6,405, forward strand.
AACTTTGAACCTTAAACTTTAAACTATTTTTATGTCAATGGTATATCCAGATTTTTTTGAAAAGAACACTTTTTTTATTGACGAAAAAATTGGTTTCTTTAAATTTACAAATGCTTATAAAGTGTACGACCAGCATGGCGAAATTGGTTTAATACAACAACGCCTTACCGCAGGGCAAAAGTTTTTGCGCTTGTTGTTAAAAAAAGCCATGCTGCCTTTTCAGTTAGAAATTACAGACCTTAATGGCGATGTATTGGTCACCATAAAAAGAGGATGGACATTTTGGATGTCAAAAATTACGCTTACAGATAGTAGGGGTGATTTGCTGGGTACCATCAAACAAAAATTTGCGATACTAAAACCTACGTTTAAAATA